>JAYTBD010000507.1:0-4064 GCA_043737155.1 Fimbriiglobus sp.
CGGACAACTCTTGTCGCCAGACAACTCGAATTGATCGTGCCGCGATATTGAGCCGCACGTTCGAATCTGATGCCGTGTTTCTAAGACTTCGCAAGACCTGTTGCGCTGGCCATTTATCCATTTTCCACTCGGCGACCTCGGCTGCCGCCACCAGCGTGTCTTCGGTCACGACCATTCCGTGGTAGTGCCATCCGACCAGCTTTGCGAGGGCTTGGTCGAACTCTTGCCGGGTGATTACTCCGTCCTGCCGCATGACGAAAAGCACTGCTTGCGTCCACACCCGACGAGCATGAAAGTCCGTGCGAGCAATAATGCTCAGGATCAGGTCGTCTGTCCACAGTACAGTACCGGGAGTTGCGGAAAGCAGGATCGAGTCCAAACACTGACGGCCGATGGTTTCCACCATTTGCCGACGCAGAATAGGTTCGAGGGCCGCTGTCTGCGTGCATGGTCGGATCTCGCAATAATCACGAACCGCGTCTCGGATACCGAGCAAAAAGTCCGCATGTCGGCCGTACTCCCCGAGTTGCCCGCCGTTCGTCAAAGCGACAGTGTTTTTCACCGCTCTCCCTACGTCGGCCTTTTTGGCCAATTGCCGAACACGATCGTAAACGGTTTGGCTGACGACGAACCGCCTCGGACCACTTTTGAAAAGACGGAGCAGGTCAAGTCGGGCTAGCGTGAGCAACGCGGACAGGTCGAGGACGAAAGTATCGCATTCCTTTGCAAGGTCGATCGCCGCCCGCAACTCGAGATCACTGCCGCTGCTGCACCGGATACCAAGGTTTGGGTTCGCCACCAGATGGCCCCACACGTCGATCTCGTCTAAGCCGGCGAGTTCGGCATAGTTCCAGAACGGTATCTGGTCAGAGCAGTACATTTCGTCCAAATTCTCGATGTGTTTTTTGCGATCGTCGGACATTTTGATAACTATCGACGGATCGAAATCGTCGCCGCTCCCGACGTGAATCATCTGGACTGCGTTACCGCCAGGGAAGCGAAGCTGATACCGGTTGCAACAGTCCTGGAAACGGTAAATGAACTTGTGAAATGCCTGCCGAATGGTAACCACCTGCGCCTGGATGCCGGAATCGGAAAGAACGAGGGTATCCCCGGCCGAGTGGCCAGTCAGGGCCTTGCTGACCGGGTGATCGGGAGCGAACTCGTCGCGGGCCAAGTCCGGGCGGGGGCCGTCCTCGATGATGACCCAATGGTCGATCTCATCTCGCTCTTGGCGGTAGCAGACGGCAGACCCTGGCTCGGCTCGGCCACCGACGCGGAGTTCCGGGCAATGCGGAGAAAGCTTGCGGTAGCAAGAGATGTAATGATCGTGAGAAAATTCACTCTCGAAGTGGGCACAGAGCGCGTTGTAGGCGTAACGGAGTGCGGCTGAGTGCTGCCCAGTCTCGGACAGGATTTCTACTACGAGTCCGCTCCCTTCCGGCGTCACGTCGTCAACCAGCGGGAGGCAAGCGAGGTCGGCAATGATCAGCTCGGGGCGGTCGAGCCGGAGGGCGAGGGCCGACTGCCAGAGCCCAATGTGCCGGTGACCGGGGTGTTTGGTGAGGTGCTCGCTTGCAATTTGGAGGGCTTCGTTCGGGTCGTACATTTGGAGGATGCCGATTTCCGTTTCGATGATCCCCGGATCGGTTGACCCTGCCTCTCGGAGTTCCCGACAGACGCGCCTCGACACGTCGTGCCGTTCGAGCCGTCGGGCGGCATCGAGGAGCTTTTTGCACTCGCCGTTCAGAACGCCCGGCCGATAGCACTTTTCCAAAAGCGGGAGCGCCAGCGCGTCTTCATCGGCTGACACGAGAACCTGGGCGAGGAGAAAGACGTAATCGCGATGTGTTGCATCGGTGAGGGCATCGAGGGCTTCGTGCAACGCGGCTTGGGCCGCTGGCTTGTCGTTCTCTGAAACCCAAAGCCAACCGTGCAAAGTATGGAAAACAATCGCGTTAATCTCTCGCAGTCCGCTTTGATCGATGGTGTCCCGCGCTGCTCTTTGAGTCTTATTTTCTACGGCCAAATAAACGAGCAGGATATGAGCGTCGTCCCATCGGTCTGACTTTTCGGCGGAGAACAATGACTTTAATAGGGTGCAGGCGCGTTGCCTGTCGTCGCCGGCATTTCGTCCGTAGCGGGCTGCGGCCTCGAAGTAAAGACGGTCCCCCGTTGGCTCGCCCGATTCGGCTTCGAGTTCTCGCAAGGCGTCGGCATGGCGATCTAACTGAATGAGTAGACTGGCGTATTCGGTCCGCATCCGCTGATCGGGATCAGCAAGTTCAACTGCTCGCTGATAGTCGCCCTCGGCACGGGAGTCGCCTAGCAAGTGTCGGACCTTCCCGCGGTTGAAGCGGATGGCAGCCTCAAGGCCAGATAATTTCTGCGATTGCGCGAGTTCGACAGCCCGGTTGTAATGTTGCTCTGCTTCGTTTAGGAACAAGTCGAAGTGGGGAGACTTACTGTACCCCGTCGCATGTTTGGCCTCGCCGAGTACGAACCAAGCGTGCGGAGAGATCGGGTCGAGTTCAGTCGCGCGAACTGCGAAGGGAACGGCCTCGTCGAATCGACCTTCCTGGAATGCCCGGTACGCTACGGCGAGATTCAGTTCCTCGTCTTCATTCACAAAGGATGCTGTAATCTCAACAATCGAGTCGAACGTCACTGTTGCGGGGGCAGTACGAACCCAGATGGTGAGGAGGCGGATGGTCTGAGTGAATTCGGCGCGCAGTGTCGTCGCTAGCGCGTGGGCCTTCTCCTTCTCGCCGAGCAACTCATATCCGAGAGCTTCGTTAATTCTCGCCCGCTCAGTGTCTGGCGTGTGCCGCTTCGCGTCGAGCAGTACCCGCCCGGCCTGCTTCCACTTCCACTGGCTGGAAAGGATGCGGGAGCGGAGGGCCTTCAGATGATACCACTGGTGCGGTTGGAGTTTGTCGACTGCGCGAACTTCGAGTTCTTTGAGCTTTGCCTCCGCCACTTCCGTCTCGTGCCGCTCGATAGCCAACCGAATCACTTCGAGTTCTATGTCGAACACCGATTCAGGACTGGAGTCCGACCTCTCAAGACGTTCCGCGTTCCCGCCGAGTATCGGGCCTCCTCGGCTTGAGTCACCACCGGCCGGAAACAACGCCCGATCAAAGCCGAGCCAAATGCTAGAATCAGTCACGACAGTGAACGGTTCAAAACCGACTGCCTTCGGGTCGAGTTTTGCGGCAGTTGGCGGGGGAGGTTGGTCGTCGTCTCCAACGTCCGGCGGTTTGGTACCGGATGTGCGTGCGGCTCGACGGATTGCTGGTGGTGCTGGCCACCCGCGTTTAATCCAGTGGACTGTAAAGTTTGCCGCGACGGCTGCGGCGTATTTCTTCCACGTGTCCCGTTCCGCCTTGTTACCTTCCGTGTTTTCGGTGGGGTTTAACTGCCTTATATCATCGCCACCACCTACCTTCGGCATGTCAGAGATGCCCCGAATCATAAGGAAGCCGACCTTTTGCCCGCTTGAGACTGCCGAGTTCACGGCTACAGCCGCCCCGGCAGCTTCCATTTCAACAGCAAGGAGTTTCGGCCAAGAAGTGTAAACAGCTGCAAAGAAATGGTTTTCTGCGTTATCGACGACTTTACTTCCTGAAGCGAAGACGCCAGAGCGGAGCTTAGGCAAGCCTACTGCACTTGTGGGCCGAAGCTCATTGTCGAGTTCGGACCAATTTGAGTCTCTCGAATGGAAAGCCATCGCGCTACGGAGGAGTGCTTCGTCGACTTGATAGGTGTTATCGTGGCGGGGAATATACGCTTCAGTCAACTTCCCGTACTCGTAGTCATAGATCACTTTGGAGATTGCTACGTCCCCATGGCTTTGTCTGTCGTGAGGGAACCCACCGGCGATGCCAACGAGAAGAACGTAACGTGGTTTGAACCGTGCCAAAGTCGCGGTGACTACGCTAGTCATCTGTGTAGGACCAGGCGAAGAAGTCATCGCCACGACCACATAATAGCATTGACCGATTTGGTCGATGACTTCACCGGTCGCCCACCCACATTGATTCGGCTGACTGGCGGAACCGTGG
>JAYTBD010000508.1:0-4064 GCA_043737155.1 Fimbriiglobus sp.
TCCGCAGTCAGGGCCGCTACATTGGAACAATAGCTGCAACACTTTTGAGGGAGTTGAATCACCCGGCGATATTCCCGAAATTCCTTCCGGCCCGATAGACCGGAGAATCGAACATCCGTCGACGCATCCGAATCACGTGCGGGAAAGTGGGGCGCGATGATGGGCGAGTGGTGGCAGCAGGTCGGGAATACCGTTCGGCAGGAGTTCTCCGATCTCCCCGATGCGGCCGGTGTGACCCGAATCACATTGCGCTTGCTGACCGCCGCGATCCTGGGGGGCCTCCTGGGATTCGAGCGCGAGCGAAAGGGGAAGGCGGCCGGACTGCGGACGCACATGTTGGTGGCCCTCGGGGCGGCACTCTTCGTTCTCATTCCTCAGCAAGCCGGGGTGTCCGACACCGACCTCACGCGCGTGTTGCAGGGTCTGGTCGCCGGGATCGGGTTTCTCGGGGCCGGTACCATTATCAAAGGGAATGGAGATGAAGAGATCAAAGGCTTGACCACGGCGGCCAGCATCTGGCTGACTGCGGCGATCGGCGTGGCCGCGGGGATGGGCCGCGAGGCAACGGCTGTCTTGAGTACCCTCATAGCCCTGGTGATTCTGTACACCATCCCCAAGATCGCACGGCGGCTCGGGAACCGTGCCAATTAGCTCGGACACGGGGGGATCCGATGAACGACGCGAATGCCCGAGGGAATTCCGACCCGAGCACCACGGATGCGGAGGTGCTGAAACGGGAGCGCTACGAGGTGGTGCATCGGCTCGAGAATTGGCTGGAAACTCCGATGCTGATCCTCGCCTTCGTTTGGCTGGCGCTCTTGATCGCGGAGTTGATCCGGGGCGAAAGTCTGCTCTTCGATGTCCTCGGCACGGTCATCTGGGTCGTCTTCATTCTCGACTTCGCGGTGAAATTGGTCTTGGCCCCGGAGAAGGTCCCGTACCTCAAAGCGAATTGGCTGCTCGCCATTTCACTGCTGATCCCCGCACTCCGCGTCTTCCGCATATTCCGCGTGTTTCGGCTCATCCGGCTGGCTCGGGCGGGGCGCGGATTGCGGTTGCTCCGCGTCGTCAGCTCGCTGAACCGCGGCATGGGCGCATTGGGTGCGAGCCTCGGCCGGCGGGGCTTCGGCTACGTGATCGCCCTCACGTTGTTCGTCTCGTTCGCCGGCGCGGCCGGGATGTATGCTTTCGAGAAAGACTCGCCGGGCGGCCCGAAGAGTTACGGCGAGGCGCTGTGGTGGACCGCCATGGTCATGACGACGATGGGCTCGCAGTACTGGCCGCAGACGGTTGAGGGGCGCGCGCTGTGCTTCTTTCTGGCGCTGTACGCTTTCGCCGTCTTCGGCTACGTCACGGCGACACTCGCGACCTTTTTCGTCGGCCGCGACGCCGAGAGTCTCGACGCCGAACTGGCGGGGGCCAAGCAACTGGCCGCGCTCCGGGACGAGGTGATCGGTTTGCGCGATGAGATCCGTGCCCTGTCGCGCCTACCGCCGGGGTTGTGAAACGGATCCGAAGTGCTTCTTGGTCAGAGAGACTGCTCGCAAGGCCCACAGATTCAGATGGAAACGAACATCCCTGAATGGGCTCCGCAGTCGCTCCCGCTCAAAGCACTGAGCCTTACTTCGCCATTTCCACGTTCCTCGTCTCGCGGATGACCGTCACCTTGATCTCGCCGGGGTAGTCCAACTCCTGCTCGATCGACCGCGCGATGTCGCGGCAAATCTGCAGCGCTTGGGCGTCGGTCGTTTCGTGGGCGTTGGCGATGACGCGCAGCTCCCGCCCGGCTTGGATGGCGAACGCGGCGCTGACGCCGGGGAAACCGCAGGCCACGGCTTCGAGTGCTTCCATCCGCTTGACGTACTTCTCAAGCGTCTCGCGGCGGGCACCGGGGCGGCTGGCGCTGATCGCGTCCGCGGATGCCACGATCACCGTGTAGATGTTATCCACGGTGATGTCGTCGTGGTGGCCGACGATCGCGTGGAGTACCTCTTTGCTCGTCTCGCCGTAGCGCTTGGCGAGTTCGGCGCCAACCTTCGGGTGCCCCCCTTCCATCTCGTGATCGGCCGCTTTGCCGATGTCGTGCAGCAGTCCGCAGCGTCGGGCGAGTTGCGCATTCATGCCGAGTTCAGACGCGATCATGCCGCTGAGATGGGCGACCTCCATGCTGTGCAAGAGCACGTTTTGGCTGTAGCTCGTCCGGAATTTCAAACGCCCGAGCAGTTGCAGAATCTTGTCGTGCGGCATGGCGATGTCGAGTTCGATCGCGGCCTTGCGGCCGATCTCGAGAATCGTCACGTCCATTTCCTTCTGCGTCTCGAGGACGATCTCTTCGATGCGGGTCGGGTGAATCCTGCCGTCGAGGATCAACTTCGACAGCGAGATGCGAGCGATCTCCCGGCGGACGTTGTCGAACGCGGACACGACGACGACGCCGGGGGTGTCGTCGACGATCACGTCGACGCCGGTGGCCTTCTCGAAGGTGCGGATGTTCCGCCCTTCCCGGCCGATGATCCGCCCTTTCATATCGTCGCTCGGGATATCGACCGTGCTGACGGTCGCCTCGGCGGTGTGCGCGGAAGCGTAGCGCTGCACGGCCGTGGCGAGGATCTCGCGGGCTTTGCTTTCGGCTTGCTGCTGGTAGCTCTCGTTCGATTTGCGGATGCGGGCGGCGACTTCGTCGGCGAGTTCTTGCTCGAGCCGCTCGATGAGTTGCTTCTCGGCTTGCTCGCGCGATAGCCCGGAGAGCTTCTGAAGCGTCTTGGTTTCCTGTTCGATCAACAGCTCGAGGTCTTTGGTCTTCTTGTCGAAGAGTTCCTTCTGATCGGTAGCTTTTTTCACTTGGCTGTCGAGCGTCTTCTTTTTCTCGGTGATTTCCTTCTGCTGCCCGTCGAGTGTGTCTTCGCGCTTCTCCAACCGCCGTTCGGTATCCTTGAGATCGTTGCGCGTCTTCTCGAATTCGCGCGTGATTTCCTCGCGCCGCTTGAAGGCGTCGTCTTTCAGTTTGAACTCGCCTTCCTTCACGATCCGCTCGGCGTCGCGGCGACCCTGCTCCATCATCTCGCGAGACTTGGACTCGGCTTGACGGACGAGTTCCTTGGCTTGGACTTCGGCTTGCCGAACGGCTTCTTTCATCTGGGCTTCGGCTTGTCGAACCAGGGCGGGATCGACCGCGGCCATCTCCGAGGGGAGCGCAGCGGCTGCATAGTTGTCATTCGCGGTGGCGGCGGGCCGCTGGCGCAGCATGTTGCGGAGGGCGTATAGCCCGCCGCCGACGATCAACAAATTGGCGAGAACCAATCCGCCGAGAACATAAGGATCCATGGGGCCACTCCGATTGGTGGCCCGTTGCGTGTCCTGCGTCGAGTCTGCGCGAACGCGATTAGCGCCGCGGTCTCACGGTCTCCGGTAGGTGGAATCCTCCGCCGTGGGCGGGTCAAAGTCCAGGGTGTCATCCCGCTGCGGAGCGGGCCGGGGGGAGCAACGGGCCGTCGTCATTATTGAAAAGGCGATGCTGCGCAGCCGATACTCGACCGCCCCCGCCGGTCGCCTGTTGCCGACGGGGATACTCAGCCTGCCTCGTCCTCGACAGGAAGTGGCATTATGGAAACCGGAGGCGGCTCATGCAACTGAAAAGAGCCACTGTCGCGAAGTTCCGCTCGGGCATTGGGATTTCGGTGGATGTCATGGGATCTTCATATCTCCTACGCGGAATCTGCTCACGCCTTTTTAATAATCCTTGATCGGTTCCGAAGAGCCGATTATTCATCCCCAGGAGTCTCCCCGATGAAGTCCTCGATGCGTCGATCGGCATTTACGCTGATCGAACTGTTGGTGGTGATCGCGATCATCGCGATCTTGATCGGTTTGCTCTTGCCCGCCGTGCAAAAAGTCCGCGAAGCGGCCGCCCGCATGCAATGCAGCAACAACCTCAAGCAGATCGGCCTCGGCTTCCACAATTACGAAAGTGCGAATCAGAAGCTGATTCCCGGCGGTCGCGATGGTCGGCCCGCCGGTCAACCGAACCAAGCTTGCTGCAACTGGAACGACCAGAATGCGACGAC
>JAYTBD010000509.1:0-21201 GCA_043737155.1 Fimbriiglobus sp.
CGCCAAAGCCGCGCACGCGATCGGCGCATTCGAATCGAACCCCGAAGCGACTCTCGCCGACTTCCAGCGCGAAAGTCGGGCGGGGAGATCCGCTTACGAAGCCATCGTGAAGACCCACGAAATCCGCGCGGGATCGCTGACCAATACCGTCCATCCCTCCAACTGGCACTCGCTCGACACCGTTTTGAGCATTCCATTTCTGCCGGCCGAACTCCGGATGCAACGCTTGACATTTCTGCGTTCCGTGTCGGCGGGGTTGGCTCCTAATCCGAATCAAACCACCGGGGTGCAGACGGCGGCGGTACGCGCCCGGGAACTCTCGGAACGCCAAGGGCGGATGGCGCTCGCCTACCTCGGCGATGACATCGGCGAATCGAAACAGCGGCTCCTTCAACCGAAAGAAGGGGCGTGGTGGGAGAGCCATCGACTCGTCGGCGACTTCATCGGCAAGCGTTTCCAAGGCTATCGCACATCGGTGAAGGACTCATTGGAAAAGACGAAATCGGGGCCCACCCTAAAAGCTGTAGACCACTGGGCGACCGCTTCCAAATCGGCGCGCTTGGCCTCGGCTGCGGCGCCGCTCGATCCCCAAGACAACGCCCTTCGTGCCGAACAGAATTACTGGCGGCACGTTTTTCTCCTCTGGCAAGCGCACCGGATCACCGACGATGGCTGGGCCGATGTCGGCGTGCAAACCCCCGATCAATGGTTCTGCCGCAAAGCGGCGAAGGTGCTCCTGACCGAGGCCAAGCAACTCGCCGGTGCGAACGAACCCAATCTATCGCCGCCGGAGATGGTTCGCCGCAGCGCCGCTTGCGCGACTGAGGAGGCGTATCTCCCCGCGTCGCTCGAATTGACCGCAGCCCCGCGACGCATCATCGCCGATGAATCGATGTGGGAGGCGAGTCTGTCGATTCAACCGACGGCGGGTCGCAAAATCGGATTCCCGGCGCTCGCGCTGGCTGTGCCGGGCGCACCTTACCACAAATCGAATGCGGACTTAGTGGGACGCAAACGGATTACCGAGTTCGCGGTGCAGCAAGCCGCCAAGGTCGAGCGTTCCTTCCAGTTCGAGAGTCTGCCGCGGACGAATGCCCCCAGCGCGGAAGGTCAACTCCGCGGCGGTGTGCTGTACCGGGGCCATACCTACGACGCGGAAACGAAAGTGCTCCTCGCCGGTGCCCCGAGCTTGGAATGGAACTACACCCCGCCGAGCGGCAAAGCGGCCTTCGCGATTCTGGCGGACAAGGAATTGGTCACGGGGGCCGTGACGCTGGTGCTCGATATCACCCCGACGATGGCGACGGATATCGCCGGGTCGAATCCCAAGACGGATCGGATTTCGGAAGCCAAGAAAGGTTTCGAGTCCCTGCTCAATCAGATACCGAAGCACACTTGGGTGACGATCGTATCCTTCTCGGGCAAGAGTAAAGAGATCACGGTGGAACCCGTCTGCAAACCGTTCCAGATCGACCGCACCGACACGCAAATCAAAAAGAAGATGGAGTTGATCAATGCGGTGAAGTTGGCCCCCGACGACACCTTCACCCCGCTCGCCGGAGCCATCCGCAAGCTGCTTAACCCGGCCAAGAGCAAAGAGTACTGGCCCGAACGCTATACCGGTCGCCGGACGCTCATCGTGTTGACCGACGGGGAAGATAACTGGACCGATAAGGTCGAGAAGGATGCCTACGGCGGGCGAACCCCGGCCGAGGTGATCATCAAGGCGCTGAACGAAAGCGCCGACGTGGAATCGCACATCGTGTTCTTCGGTCTGGAAAGCGATGAAGGAAAGAAGAACTACGATCAAATCAAATCGGTGAAGAACCCGGATCACTATGCGGACCCGTTCAGGACCGCTGCGACGCTCCACCAAGGTGCCAAAAGCGGCCGGGATTTCGTGAAGCAATTGGAAGACGCCGTCATCCCCCGCGTCAATTTCATCAATGCGACGGTGCAAGACAAACTTCCGGTCACGCTCCCCGGCGAGAGCATTTACCGGACGTCCAAACTCTTGGAGCCCGCGGTGTACAACCTCTTCGGCCTCGGCTCTCCGCAAAAATTGCAGCTCTTCGCGGGTGACCGCATACTGCTGCGGGCCCGCTCGGAAGCGAGCAACCTTCTCCTATCCATCCCCTCGGCCGTCTACGATTTGCCGGGCAATCCGGATTTCGAACGGATCGTCCGCAGTCCGGCGGGTCCGCTCCATCTGAGCATCCCGAAGTTCGGCTTCGGCAAAGAGACGACGACCGGCCGCGACCTGTCGATGCTGGCGACACTCGAACCCCGGCCCGATGTCAAAACGCAGCCCCTGTTGCAAGCCCCGCGGCCGCTTTTCGCGTGGTTCGATGTGAACTACGCCGACGGGCTACCGGCGAATGCCACACTGCAGCCGCGGGTGCGGATCGAGAACCGACCCGGCACAATCTCGCCGACGTGGAGCGTCGACCTGCACGATTGGGATCGGAATCGCGGCGGCACCGAGACCATCCGCAAGCCGACCATCGACGCGTATTGGCTCGACGGCGTGCCGCTGCCGCTGACGACGTACAAGGTCGACATGAAAAACCTCGCGGAGTCGAAGGCCAACGCGCGCAAGCGAGCCGGCGACCTCGGGCAGGCCGTCGATCTCGTCGACCTCGCGATCGAGACGGTCGGCCGAGCCAAGTATCTCACGGTGCGATTGCAGTACGCCAAGCCGGGCGAACTCGTATTTCTCCGCCCCGGCGGCTGGAAGGACAAGGACGCGAAACTCGTGACCCTCGCGGAGCAGCACTCTTATTACGACGCCCACGCCCGCTACACGGCTCGCTTCGGCCCGCTCGCCCCGGACGACTTCAGCTCGACTCAAGAGTTGGAATTGTTCAGCGTCGCGGCGCTCCGCGATCACGCCCGCAAGGCCGAGCGCGCCGCGAAAGCGTCGTTCGCCACCCGGCCGTTGGAGAACTACGATTTTTCCAACAGCATCACCCTGACCGAACCGAAAGAGTAGTCCCATGGCGAAGTCGGATCGCCCCCGGGATTCTTGGCGAGCCGGCGTCGGCGGGACCGCCCGCCCGGCCCATGGCCGAGCCGACACGGGAGGCGCGAAGCGGTGGGTCATCGCGGCCTTCCTCGTGGCCGCGCTCGGCGGAGCTATCGCCGGACTGTTCGTTTTCTTGCGGTCGGACCCGAAACCGGTCGTGCTCGTCTTGCCCATCTCCCAGTACAAGCACGCGGACTGGCCCGCGAATCCGTACGCCGAATCCGACGCCCGCGGTTTCTTCGAATCCTTCCCGGACTCCGGTGCGCCGGCATTTCCCGACCAAGAAAAAGCCCGCATCGTCGGGGCGATTCAGCAACTCGTCGATGAGAGCAGATCGAAGTCCTCGGGCCGGCCGATCGCCGTGTACATCAACGCTCTCGCCGTCGCTCGCAACGGGATGCCGTACATCCTCCCCGGCGACGCCGACCCGGACGACGATTCGACTTGGCTGCCGGTGGACGACGTACTGGCGCTGCTCGGCAAAGCGAGCGTTCCGCGCGTGCTGATTCTCGATCTCAGGTCGGTGAGTTCTCCGCGTTCCATCCTGGCGACGGACGATCTGAACGAAACCCTGAAATCGAGACTGAGCGGTCGCAATCGACCCGACGACGATCTCTGGATTCTCACCGCCAATACCCCGTCCGACGGCCCTACCCTGCTCCGCCCCGTGCGCCGGAGCGCATTCGGATTGTCCGTCGCCCAAGGGGTCGGCGGACGCGCCGACGGTTGGAATGCGGACAACAGCACCAATGCGAAAGTGTCGCTGCAAGAGTTCGGCCAGTACGCGCGAAGGGCCACGCTGATCGCGACCGGCGGCGAGCAACGACCGGAGCTATTCGGCCCCGCCGGCGACTTCCCCCTCGCGCAAGTACTGCCCGGCGGGCCTAAGCCGCTCCCCGAATCGATCGACGCCGAGCCTTACCCGGCTTGGCTCCAAGCGTCCCGGATCGAACGCGATGCGTGGACCAACGACGGTCTTCATCGACGGGCGCGGCGCATTTTGAACCATCACGCTACGGTGGCGGCGCGCTCCGAGGATGCGTGGTACGCGGGCACCGACCCCACCGCCATCCGGGATCGCCACGAGCCGACTTCGAAAAAGCTATCCGACGCCGCGAGGGCGTTCCCGGCGATTCAACCCCCGAAGAAATCGCACGCCCGCTGGTCGGCGGCGCCGGGATCGGCCGCATTGGAAGCGAGCGCGACGGCGCTGATCCGGCCGTACTTGTCGAAGATCCAAAGCGACGAACCGATGAAGAAAGAAGACTTGCAGATGGCGGTGCTGGCGGCGCGCGGCGCTTTGGATGCCAAAGCCGCTGAGATCCCGCCGGAGGCGATCCAAGGGGCGATCCTGACGACGGTGTGGAACCTGAAGACGCCGAGCCACGATCAAGTTTTCCGTGCGGCGGCGCTGCTGGCGACGATGCCCGCGGCGAATCGCTTCGCCGAATCGATCGTCGTGTCGTGGATCGCGGGTCTGCCGCCGGAGCAAGTCCGCGAATGGGAACAAGCGGAAGCCGGTGCCATTCTTTCGCTGCTTCTGCTATCGAAATCGACCGAACAAGCCTTGGCCATCGATGCGCGCTCTTTGCCTTGGCTGCAGAAGGAACTCGACCGCTTGGATGCCGACCGGTGGAATGCGCTGGTTCTGCTGGGTTCTC
Source organism: Fimbriiglobus sp. (assembly GCA_043737155.1). Taxonomy (GTDB): domain Bacteria; phylum Planctomycetota; class Planctomycetia; order Gemmatales; family Gemmataceae; genus JALHQU01. The sequence goes on from JAYTBD010000509.1 coordinate 4,687, forward strand.
CGGATTCCGGGCCGCGCGACTTCCGGACCGCGAAAAAGCTCGTCGATTCGACTCGCATCGACACCGACAAAGTCCGGGATGCCGGCGGTCGGCTGAAAGTCTGTTTCACCGAGATCGATGAGGGACGTGCCGTCCTTGCCGATCTCGCAGCCGCGTACCCGCACAACTTGGCCCCGTCCCCGCCCGCCATCGCATCCCAATGGGACGGATTGGTCGAACAGTATTTGAAGATTCGCGTTTTGGTGCAGCCGCCTACGGGTCCCGGTTTGCCCAAACTGGACGAACTCGCACAAGCGACGCGTTCATTCGACGTCTATCGGACGAACTTGATGAGCCTGCGCATCGGCGCGGAAGACACGGATCCGAAACGGTTGGAATCGGCGCTCCGCTGGCCTTGGTTACGGGCCACCGAGCGCGATGCCTTGCGACAGCGCCACGCCGACGCCTCGCAAGCCGTCGCGCAGAGGATATTGGATCGCTGGCCAACGACGCCGCAGGCGGAGATCGCGCCGAAGCCGTCGGCGGCGAGCATTCCCGATGAAACGCTGCGCGATCTGCGGATCGCGGCCGATCTGCTCGCGATGGCGAATGCCGCGGGGAGCGAGAAGTGGCCGGCCCAAGCCCGGGCGTTGACGTGGGCGAATAAAGGCGAGTTGCAAACTTTCGCCCGGACGATGAGACTGGCGGGGCGGAAACCATTTGCGAACCAGTATCGAGCGGCGGGTTTGGAACAGCGGGCCGAGTCGGGCTGGGCGGTACACCCCGACGATGTGCCCGCCGTCCCGCCCGACGCGGGATTGGCTAACCCGGAGCCCGCATTGCGGCGGCAGCGGGAAATCGAATTCGCCCGTTGGCTCGGTCGGCGCTACGCCCTCGAAGCGGGCGAGCTGCGCGGCGTGAAAGATAAAGCCTGCCGCGATGCGGCCGAAGAACTCGATGCCCTCGCGGGCGCCTACCGGAATTGGAACCCCTGATCGCACGCAAAGGACTGGCCATGATTTCGCCCGCTTCCCGACTCGCCGTGTTCGCCGCCTTGTTGGCTGTGGCCTCCCCCGCCGCGGCGCAGCCCCCCGAGTTCAGCGACGATGACGTTTTCACGTTCACCCCGGATGCCGGCACCAAAGAAGTGGTGGACGACCTCAAAAACATCAAGGACAACAACTCGAACATTTCGCTCCGGCCCAATGCCGGTGGGGAGTTTCACCTTTATGTCAAGAATCCCGCGGACGGATCGAAGACCTACCTCGTCGAACTGAGCACCGAACCGAAAAGCCCGCTGTCGGCGCGCTACAAACTCACCATCGACGGCGAAAAATGGAAGCGTGTCCGTATCCCGAAACCGGCTCCGGAAGCGCCGGCGGTCGCCGTCGTGCCGGCGACCGCACCCGCCGCCACGTCGACGCCCCCGGCTCCTAAAGTCGAACTTCCCGCCGGGCAGGAGTTGCTCCAGGGAAAAGACGGATTCCGTCTCGTGCTCCGTCTACTGACCGAAGAGGGCAAGGCAGTCCTAGGCAAGGACAAGCGAGAACTCGGCCGCGTCTGCTCCGTGGGCATGCTCAAACCGAGCGAATACCTGAGCATCGCGAGACCGAGCCTCGTCGTGCCGAAGGACAAAGTCGAAGCGGCGCAAATCCGCGTGCCCGTTTCCGCGATCGCCGGCAAAGCGACCGGGGAAGCCACCGTCCAACTCACCTTCCCGCCGACGCTCAATTCTTCGGCGCTGGTGATTCGCGAAGGCGTATACCGGCGGACCATCGCTTTGGACGATGATGCCAAAGTCAACAAATCGGTGATTCTCCTCGGCAACGTCCAGAAGATGGGCGAAGCCATCCGGGCCGAGGTTTCTATCGACGGCATCGGCCGGGCGTTCATCTACACCTCCGACACCAAAGGGGTGGTGAACAACGAAGATTGGCAAAAATCTGTCAAGCAGTTCGTCCGCATCCTCGCGCCGAAGTCGGTCACCCGCCCCACCGCCGCGTTCCCGATCAAGATCGAAGCCGACAACGCGCCCGACAATTCGAGCCTCGAAGTACAAATCCGCCAAGCCGCGAGTCAAGACGTCCCCGGCAACAAAGAAATTATCCCTTTGAAGGGGAGCCGCCAGGAGCGCGTGTGGATCGAGCTCGCCGGGAAGATCGACGGGGGCTTCGCCATCGCCAATCGCAGCACCGACTGGATCGTCCCGCTCGACCTGAGCGACCGCCGCGGCCGGCTCGAAATCACGGCGCTCCTCAAAATCCCCGGCGAGGTCAATGACAAGTTCGACGTGTTCACCGTGAGCGTCGATGCCACGGCCCCGGAAGACGTGAAGTTCTTGAAGCTACCGGCCCGGCACATCAAGGGGACGCCGCTGCCGGTGAGCGCCGTGCTCCAAGACAACGACACGAAAGTGGTGAAAGCCGTTTTCTTCATCGGCGAACTCCAAGAAGACGGTAAGCTTCCCGAAGGGCCGAAGATCCCGGGCAAGCAAGTCGTCGACGAGAGGACCAAGCTCGTCACTTTGGAGTGGATCGGTCTGATGCCGCTGGCCCCGGAGAAGCGCGGCGAGATCACCATCGGCGTTGCCGTGACCGATGAAGTCGGCAACACCACGACCGAAACGCAGAAGGTCGAACTCGTCGATCCGCCCGCGCCGAACGGTATCATCGCGGGCAAAGTGATGATCGGCGAACGACCCCAACCGGGCTTGGCGGTCGCCCTCGCCGACGCCGAGGGCAAACCGAAAGGCGAAGCGACCACCGACGCCTTCGGCAAATTCAAGTTCGAGAAAGTGGCCCCCGGCGCCTACACCGTGAAGACGGGTAAGACCGATACCACCACCGGGGTCTCGGGCGCGTCGACCGCCGTGGTCGAGAACGGTAAAACGGTGAAGCCGGTCATCGAACTGAAGCGCAACAAACCGTGATCGCCTTCCTCAATGGCCGGCTCGTTCCCCAGCCCGAACTCGCGCTCGCGTTCAACGACGCCGGCTTCGTGGCGGGGACGGCCCTCACCGATTACTGCCGGACGCACGGCGGAAAATTGTTCCGCTGGGCCGATCACCTCGACCGCTTGCGCCGCGACTGCGCGGTGTGCGACATCGCCCTGCCCTACTCCGATGGGGAACTCTCGGGAGCCGCCGCGGCGATCCTCGCCGCCCAGCGCCCTCTCCACCCCGAGGGGACCGAATTCGCGGTGATCACTTTCGCGACCCCCGGCCCCATCGGGTTCATGACCGGTGAAACGGCCAACGGGCCACCGACCATCGGGATGCACGCCTTCCCGGTCCCCCTCGGTCGCTACCGGCGTTTCTTCGAACACGGGGCCAAGCTCGAAATCGTCGGAGTGCTCCCGCGCGTCGACGGGGGCATCGTACCGCCCCGGATCAAACACCGCAGTCGGTTGCACTGGAGTCTCGCGGCGCAGCGGCGCAGCCGGGCCGAAAATATCCCCGTGCTCGTCGATCAATTCGGCGGTTCGCCGGATACCGCCATCGGCAGCGTGCTCGCGGTGGTCGATGGGGTGGTCACCCGGCCCCCGAAAGACACGGTACTCGAATCGATCGGCTTGCGGATCGCGGCCGAGAAGTGCTCGGAACTCGGATTGAAATTCGCCGAATACCCCGGCGATTGGATCGGGCATTTCGCGCGTGCTTCGGAGGTCTTGCTGTGCGGCTCCGCCTTCGGGATCGCCGGGGTCAGTCGGGTCGATGAAATTGAGTTCCCGTGGCCCGGCCCGGTGCTGAAAGGGTTGGAAAAGACCTGGTGGGGGTAATGCGCCCACCTCGGTTTCCGACGTAAACCCTTGTCGCGCATCGGACGTTCCACGAGCGGGCGGACATTCCACGGTTGGGTGGGTGGGAAGACGGTGGAATGACTTTGCCGCCATCATTCTTTGCGGGGCATCTCTTCCCAGAACAAGTCATTGCCCGCGGCGTAGGCGTCCGAAGCGCGGAAGTCGTGGATGCCGGGCACCTCGCCGACCGGCAAGCCCCAGGCGTCGAAGTTGATGTAGTAGAGGCCGTTGAAGTACCCGATCTTCAGGTCGCTCATCTTCCCCGCCGCGAGCGTCGGACGCTTTTGGAAGCGGTACTCTTCGACGCCCGTGATCTCCAGCTTCAGCTTCACCGGCGGCGGTACCGCGCCGAGATCGCGCGTCGCGGGCCGCACCAGTAACACGGCTTCGATGGTCCCAGAACCCCGGCGATTGGTCATCCGCAGACGCTTGACTTTGCCGCCGACGAAGCGGTACTTGCGGGCGAATTGGACGAGGTCGGAGGAGTGCAATCGGTTCATGGGGTGCGCTCCGAGGGAATCGCGTGTGGAACTCAGACGAAGGAATCGAATACGCGGACGCCGGCCCAGTTCGATTTCATCTCGTCGATGAACTTGTTGTGGGTCGGGTCATCCTGATAGGCGTCGTGGCTCGCCTGACCATCGAAGACCAAGTGCAAGCCGACGTCCCAATCGAGGTCGTTGACATCGCGCTTCAGCTCACTGCAAAGCGGCCCCGTCGCGAAGAAGACGATCCCCGGTTGCACGTTCAAGTATTTATTGCACGCCGCGACGAGGGCTTCCACCCGGTCCGGGGCATTGTCCTTCAATTTGAAAAAGACGTTGTGCGCGAGACGCATGGGTGCGGTTCCGGGTTCGGGTGCGGTGCCGGATAGTATATTGCAGGCAGGCGTTCCCACCGACAATGGCCGGATCCCATGACCTTCGCGCAACTCGCCGAGTTCCCCGCCGTCGTCGTCGAAGACGTTTCGTGGGGCGATATGGACTCGTTCCAGCACGTCAGCAACACCGTATACTTCGAATACTTTCAAAACGCCCGCATCGAGTATATGACGCGCATCGGTTGGTTCGCGCTCATGAAGCAGCAGGGGCTGGGACCGATCGTCGCCAGCGCGCAGGCGCGCTTTCGCAAGCCGGTCTTTTACCCGGACCGACTGCACATCGGGGCGCGCGTGATCGCCATCGCGGAGGACCGCATCACGTTCGAGCACCGCATCGTGAGCGAGCGCTGGGCCGATGTCGTCGCGGAGGGCCAGTGCGTAATCGTGTCGATGGATTACAACGCGCAGGCGAAAGCGCCGTTGCCGGCGAGCGTGCGGGCTCTGATCGAAGTGTTGGAAGCGGGGACGGAAAAACCCCGGCCGCAGCAATAGCTTGGCCGGGGCCGATGAAGCCGGCGCGGAACCGCGTCTGACGCCTTAGCGTTCGGTCATGAAGAAGTCGCGCGGGCTGCGGACAAAGGGGTGCTGCGGGAACACCAGTGTGCCCGGGACACCTTGCGGGTAGGCGTTGTACGGCGGGGCGTGATGGCCGCTCCCGGCGGTCTTGCCGGACGCGTTATTCGTCCAGTTGCGGAAGTTCCCCCCCCCGTGGCCGCAGGTGCTACAAGAGCCGCTTTTCCAAAACGCGAGGCGGGAAAAGAGGCTGCCGTGGGCAGGGGCGGCGCAGGTGCTGCAATTTCCGGAGACGACACCCTGCGCCGGCGCTTGGGCCGACGCGGTGCCGCCGACCAGTGCCAAGCCTGCGACACAGGCCACGGCCAAGAAGAAGCGCTTCATCGGTATTCCTTCACGAGTAGTCCGAGCGGGGCGAATCGTTCGCTAGGCACTGATTCGGCGTTTGCGGAGTGCACCGACCGCGAAAAGGAGGAGAGCTAGGTTCGCCACTCGGCCTTCCGCTCGTTTCAAGTGAGTCAGGCGGTACAATCGATTCGACCGTCGCGGTTCACCGGAAGTAGATGACGTACACGGTCAACCCGACCAGGCAAAGATTGAGCAGCACCCCCGCCCCGGCCAGTGTCCCGATCCACGCGCTGGCCGCGTTGTCCGCCCCCGCGGTCGCGGCCAGTTCGGCCCGCAGATGGCGTTCGATCTCGGCCCGCGTGTCGGGGGACTCGCCCAACAGGCGGATCGTCGCATGGCACATCCCGCGGAACGGGATCAGATCCAGAATGCCGGGACCGTGCGCCCAGCGATTGCCGTAGCGCAGCGCGTTCGGGATCCCGCTCCGTTCGAGGGCGCGTTCGATGGCCCGTTCCGCCCCGGCCGGATCCACGTTATAGATGGAAAGCCAACGCGTGCGGTTCGCCAGGGTGAGCGCCGAAGATCCGACGACCAGCAGGAGATACCCGAGCGTCACGAGGATCCACGCGGCGGAACTCTGCTCCCACCCTTCCCGCAGTTGGGCGAAATTGCCGCGCAGGAAGAAGCGCGTGTCCGATTGCACGAGCGTCAGCAGCAACGCCCCGCCGACGAGCAGGAACCCGGACAACGCGGCCAGCACGATGGCGAAATCCCAGCGGCCGGATACCACCGTCGGGTGCGACTTCTTGTTCACCGAAGCGAGCCAGCATAGGTAAAAAGTCAGGGGCATCAGGCAGCAAAGCGAAGCGAAGCAGGCCGTGATGAGTTGGGCGGAGGACACGCGACGATCCCGGTGGCAACAATCTCACCTTTGTAGGCGGTAGCCCGCACGGGGGTATACTTCTGGGGTGTTTCCAGTTCCAGTTACGGCGGTGTTGCCATGTCGAATCCGATTCCCACGCATTTGATCACCGGGTTCCTCGGCGTCGGCAAAACCACGGCGGTGCTCGACCTGCTGAAGAGGAAGCCCGCGAGCGAGAAGTGGGCCGTGCTGGTGAACGAGTACGGACAAGTGAGCATCGACGATGCATTCATCGAAGGCGAAGCGGTGGCGGAAGGGGTCGCGGTGCGCTCGGTCGCCGGAGGCTGCTTCTGTTGCACCACGTCCCCGCAGTTGCCCGTCGCCCTGCACTTTTTGCTGCAGGAAGCGAAGCCCGATCGGGTGTTGATCGAAACCTCCGGCCTCGGTCACCCCGCCGCCCTGCTCGACACGATTCGAAAAAATTACTCGGAGCGATTGGAACTCAAAGCCACGCTTGGCATCGTCACGCCGATCGACTTCGCCTGCCCGGGAATGCTCGAGAACCCGGTGTTCCGCGATCAGATTCAAATGAGCGACATTCTCGTGTTGAACAAGTCGGACCGTGCCACTCCCGAAGTCCTAGCCGAGTTTCAAGCGTGGGCCGAGGGGTTGTTCCCGCCGAAGCTACTCGTCGTGGCGACGACCTTCGGGCAGCTTGACCCCGCCTGGTTGGAACTCGACGGCGATGCCGAACGCGTACCATTGTTCCCGGATGCGCACGCGGATCATTCGACCGTGGAATTGCAAACGCTCGGCCGGCCGATGCCGGGCCGACCCGTCCGGTACGAGTCTCCCGGCGCATGCGGTTGGGTCTTCAGCGCGAGCGATGTGTTCAACGAGGACGAGTTGATGGCGTTGCTCGGCGGGTGTCCGGGCATCGCGCGCTTGAAGGGCGTGTTCCGCGTCGACGATGCCTGGCTCGCGCTCAACCGTTCGGATACGGCGATCAGTGTGAAGCCGACCGCGTACCGCCGGGATAGCCGCGTCGAAGCTTTCGGCGAAAGCGATTGGAATGCGTTTGAAGCGGGATTGCTCGCGTGCGTCAATAGCCCGACGTGAGCGTGACATCCGCCCGGATCATTTCAACGGACAGTGCTTCGCATATTCGAGCAGATCGCGGAACTTGCGGTGGCGCTTGGCGAAAGTCTTATTCCCGTTTCGGGTGTCGAAGGCGGTGGCCAATTCCTTGAGGTGGGCGTCCATCCACTCCGCGAGCGCGGCGACCGTCGGGTTCCGGTCGCCGGTAGCCAATTCCATTTTCTTCGGGATGCGCACCGGCACCGTGATCGTGCCATTCTGCGCGAGTTGTTCGAGTAGCAGGCGCGCGGACAGAAAGAATTCGAACCGCCACCAGGGACTGATCGCGTCGAGCGATTCGGCGAGGTGCCGATCGAGCAATGTGAGTGCGCGGGCGAGGTTGCCGGTGAGTGTCAAACCGACGATGAACATCCCCTTCTGACGGAGGAAATCCGGATTGCGGTCAATCAATCGATATCCGGTTTTGAAGTGGGCGAGCGCCTCCGCGTGTTTGCCGAGGCGGATCGAAGGCAGAACGGCGTTGGCGTACGTGTGTTCCGGGACTTCCGCGCAGCTCATCTTCCCTTGGAAGATCGGCTTGGCCGCTTTCAGCGCGCCCGCATCATCGCCGATGGAGGCGAGGTAGGCCACCGAGCCGTCTTGGACGCACGCCGCGCAATTGCTCAGATGATCTTGCTTCGTCGCGATCAATTTCGCATGGGCTTTCTTGCCGTCGGCAACGCGGCCCATGGTGTCCGCATTGTCGCGGCGGAGCGTCCAATAGGCGTGGAGGGTCGAGCCCTCCGCTTTGTAACGGCGCTTAATGTCGTCGTAGAGTTCGTCCAATTGATCTTGTCCGATGGTGGGGAATTCGGGGGCGAACCCGAGAACCCATTTGTACTGCCACAAGAATTGATAACGGTCGAACCGGCCGGGGTTCGCATCGTAGGTCGCGATCATCCACGAGAACGCGACCATCGCGACGTCGGGACGGCCGGAAAAACTGGCCGACTCGACCAGCCTCGAGCGCACTTCGAAACTCAAGTCGAGGTTGTTGTGCGCATCCGCGAGGTCGACTGTGCGCTCGAGGATGGCCAGTTGCACCGGGCCGTGGTCGAGATCCCCAGCCTCATCGAGAAGATCTTCGATTTGTTCTTCGAGGTCGGACATACTGCAACTCTTGTAGGTCACGCTCTGCGTGACGGCTGTGCAGGAAATTAGCGTGTTGGTTCCCGAGAGGCGTCACGCAGAGCGTGACCTACAAAGGTCACGTTTCCTTCATGCCGATACCCCACTCGATGAGCGAAAGAAGCCCGTCGTTCAACAGGGTCATCTCCTTCACGCTCAGCGGGTGGTGGCCCAGCAAGAGCGATTGCAAATAGAGCATCTGGATGCTGCGATGCAAGATGGATCGATCCTTGACGGAGCAGAGCCGAGCGACCAGTGGATTCTCGAAGTTGAAACAGATGTGGGCAAAGGTCGCCTGCGGTTTATCTTTCTTGCCGAGGTTGTCGAGCACCCCGGACCAGAGCGGATTGGCGATCTCTTTCGATTGCTCCAAGGAGCGGAAGAACCGCCCTTCTTGATTGGTCGTGTAGAGCGCGGGGAGTTCGCGCGGTTTGTACTTCTTCACGTCCGGCTCGCAGCGGAACGGCTTCAACACCGTCTCGGCGGCGCGGAGGAAATCGGCGACGGTCTCTTGCTCGCCGAGGCCGAGGTCGTCGAACGACTGGCTCATGGTCGTCGGGTCGACGATCTCCGTCGGCATGTCGAGGAGTTCCTCGGCCTTCGCCAGCAGTTCCGAGTCGTAGGTGTAGCCGCCGTTGATGACGACTTGTCCGTGCGCCTGCGACACCCGCGACACTTGGCGGAACTGATCGACCGTCGGCGCGTAGCGCACGGTATCGTGCTGCTTGCGGTAGTCGCCAAAGGTCATCTCTCCCTGCGACGTTTCAAAAACGAGCCAATCCATGACGAGCCGGTAGAACTCGTCGTCGGTCGTGGCCAAGCTCTTGATCGCCATGGTGTGCAGGCCGATGATGCGGTCGAGTTTGCGCGTGTCCTTCTCGGCGAGTTCCATCAGGTAGCTGCGCAGGCAATCGCCGAGGGTATCGCGCGCCTTTTGAAGTTTGCTATCCTCGTAGAAGGATTCGCGCGATGCCGTGGGCCGAAGGTCGTTGGCGTTCACCGCGGCCTTCACGAAGAACGCCCAGTCCGGCAGCAGATTTTCGATGTTCTCCGAGAGCAGCATGTTCTTCAAATAAACGCGGTGAGCGCGCTTGCTCGTCAGCGTCACCGCGTACGGCAGCACATAGGCCAGACCTTCCACGTCGCCCGACTTCGACTTCAGCGGGATGGCGTCGAGGAAATCGCTTTCGAAAATTTCCCGGCCGAAGTCCAAGTAAGACTTGTGACGCTCGCGGTCGTTTTTGTACTTCTCGCGCCACGGGGCGCCGCGCTCGTTGATGACTTGGTCCACCTTGCCGTGCGAGATGCGAATCGGGAACGGCAGCAGGCCGCCGAAGTGCTTGGCCAACTCTTTGACGCGGGCCGGGTCGAAATACTCCTCGCAGCCGGCTTTCGCCGTGAGCCAGACTTGCGTGCCCGGTTCCAAGTCGCGGTCGATCTCTTTGAGGGTGTACGTCCCGTCCGGCTTGGCCTTCCACTCCACGGCCGAGGTGTCGGCCTTCGCGCTCTTGGAATAGACGGTAATGGCGTCCGACACCACGAAACAAGACAGGATGCCGATGCCGAATTGGCCGATGAAATCGGTCGGCCCTTCCCCTTCGAGTGCGCGTTTGGAACTGAGCCCGATAGTGGCGAGGAACGTGTGGACTTCCTCGGGCGTCAGCCCGATGCCGTTGTCCATCATCATCACTGTCGGCGGCTTTCCCTTTGCGTGGTGGATCTCCATGCGGATATCGCCGATGTGCCCCTTCTCGATTTTCTGCCGGGCGGTGATGGCGTCGGTCGCGTTCTGCATCAGTTCGCGGACGAACACTTCCGGTCCGCTGTACAGGTGGTTCGAAAGCAGGTCGATAATGCCGCCGAGGTTGATCTGAAATTTGTGGTCCACGGGAAGCGCGTCTCCGGTTGCGGGGCTGTGTTCAATTGCCGAGTTGGGCTAAGCGCCAGCGATCCAAATAGAGAGGTCGAACAAAGGGATCCAGTTTCTCGGCGAAGTCCTGTGGCAATCGCAATTCGTAAATCAGTGCCTGCACATCGACGAGGTCCTTTTGCCGCCATTCCGCGGTCCCCGATGCCAGTTTGAGGTCGATCAACGTGGGGAGATTGACAATTTTGATCCCCTCGATGACTTCGGACACTTCGGCGGGATCGGGGAAGCTGACCGGCTTGGGTAACCCGTCGCCGGGGTAGCCGCCCGTCACCAAGAATTCGATCTTCACTCCGGTGTCAACATCCTTGAGGTTCTTGCTTCCGGTGAAGCCGGGAAGATAGCCGAGTCCCACCAGTTGCTCGTGAATCTTCGCCAAGCCTTCCTTTGTGACCAAGAAGTCCACATCGGTGGTGAATCGCTCGTAACCGTGGTGGAACAGGGCCAATCCGCCAACGAGAGCATAAGGGACTTCGATCTGCTCCAATTTGCGTGCGAAGCGGTCCAAGGTTTTGAACACTCCACTCGATCGGTCGAAATGCATGTCGCCCTCTATTCTCGCCCACAGGCGATCCGCGCGCAGTCGTTCGGGGTAAGTCATGTCTTGGGTTTGCATCCCACTAATATAGCAGCAACCCCGCACCGAGGGCATCCTCATGCCGACCCCGCTGCCGAACTACATCCCGTACAAGAATCTGCCGCCGTTGGCGGGGCTTTGCTCGTTCGAGGAGGCCATGAAACCGGGCCTGACGATCGAGGAGTGCACCACCCGGTTGAAGCGCATCCACTACGCCTTCAAGCGGCTCCACGAAATCCTGACGGCGCGCATCACTTCGGAGCCGATCTACGAACTCAAGACGGCCTTCGCCCACCACGCCTACCTCTGCGCCGAGCACTCCACCGCGATCCGCCAGCGCGTGTCCGAGATGCGCGAGCCGCCGCTCGGACTGGACGAAGTGCCGCACCCGTCGTTGGAAGCGTACTTCGACGAGATTCGAAGCACTCCGACAACGGCACAATTGGTGTGGAGTGTCTATTCCCATGTCCTCGACCAACTCTGGATAGCATTCGGCAATTATCTCTCGGACACCCACCCACTGACCGACGCCCCCAGCGTCCGTGTCATCAAATACGCTTGCGTCGAGCTTGCTGACATCCGCGACTTCGGTCAGCTGGTCAGAACGGCATTGGATGTTAAGTTGCTTCCCGAACTCTATGACACGCTCGAAGTGATGCTTCGCGATGCGGGAGGGATTGACGGAGCAGGTACCCACCAACCGTGGTCCGGTCCACTGCCGCGACTCTACTCCACTGCCCCTTATCGCTACGACCCCGTCCCTCAGCGAGACGAGCGCTTCGCCGACCTCTGGAACCAAGGCGTGAACGCCGAGGCGTTCCTCTATTCCCCGGAGTTCGCGGCGAAGGACAAAGTCCTGATGATGCTCTTCAAGCGGCTGCGCGAGATCGACGTGCCGGAGATGATGGCGAGCATCCTCGCCGAGACGCCGGGCAAACCGTGGGGCTACTACCGCGATATGTCCCGGCAGATCTGGGACGAGGCCCGCCACAGCATGATGGGCGAAGTCGGCTTCGTCGCCCTCGGCGTCGATTGGACGCAGGCCCGCATCACTTGGAATTGGAGCTACCGGCTCAACACCGAATGCACCCCGCTCGAACGCCACGGCGTCCTCTTCTTCATCGAGCAGGGGCTGATGCCGAAGACGGGCAAGCGCTACGAATACGAGGTTGCCACTGACAGCGGGGTGCCACTGGCGAAGACGATCCAAGATTTCGACTGGGCCGACGAAGTGCTGCACGCACAAATCGGCCGGGAGTGGTACGTCAAGCAATTCGGCAGTTTGCAGGAAGCCCTCGACTTCGGCGACAAAGCGTGGGCGAAGATCACGAGCAACTGGGCGAGCGTCAAAGAGCAAGGCCTGACCGAGCACGAAAACTGGTGGCCCGCGATTTACGGTCAAGCCTGCGCCGCCGCCGGTGTGGAACCGGATGCAAAAGTGCTGGCCTTCGCCGAAACGTACGAAGGCCGGCGGGCCGACCGGACAACGGTCTGACGATCACTGCCCCCGTTTGACTCCGGCGTATTTGTCCAGCACTTCCAAATACCGCGTCGAGTACATCACCAGCGGCTCTTCGTCGGCGAACCCAATGAACTTCACGGGCAACCCCTGCGGCTTCAAAGCCATCGCGAAGCGGATCCGCGCCTCTTTGTTGTCACCCGCGAGCAGGGCCGTCAGACCCAAATCGTAGTAGAGGGACGCTTCGGTGCGCAACTGGTTCCGGTAGCCCATGAGGGGATCAAGATCGACCCACGAGAGTGTCCCCCCGCCCATCGCCCCGGCCGCCGCTTGCAGATCGGCGAACGAAACCACGAGTTGTTCCAAGATCGCGGGGGGCAATTTCGGTTGGCGCTGGAGTTGTTCCCGCTTGTCTTCGGCCATCGCGGTGGTATTGCCTTCCAGCCGCGCTTGGAGGCCTTGCAGCAGTTTGATCGCGGCCTGCGCGCTCGCCACCTTCGTCGCCGCGGGCTTATCCGGATCTTCTTTCTCCACGATCTCGGTCACGTGCTTCAATTGCTGCGCCGCTTTGTCCAAACTCCCACTTTCGAACAGCAAGGCGATGGCCTGGAGGTTCAAGCCGACATCGGACGTCCGGAAGATCATACTGCCGTCGGGCATTTGTTGCCGGCTCGATGTGAAAACGAGGACGGAAAAACGCTCGCGGAATTGGGGCGCGTAGTCGCGTGGCACGTGCAGTTCGAATCCGCTCGCGGGGACGCTCGCCCAGTCGGGCTCGACGAAAATCAAATCGGTCGCGCGGCCGAAGAACCCATAGCGGATCGACGCGACGAATTTCTGCGCGAGGCCGACCGATTTGGTTTCCGCCGCGAAGGCTTCATTCCGCTTGGCGATCTCGCGCTTCACGCGGTCCTCCAACGCCTGAGAGCGCGCTTTGACCCACGCGGCATCGGGCGGCTTCGTTTTGTCCGATTTGTCGGTCGCATCGAGGTTGCTCGCCGTAATCTCGGCCGCGACGCTGCGGTAAATCTTCATGCCTTCGTCCGCCGTCGGTTTCCGCGCCCCGGCCATCTCGATTTGCCGGGCGATGAAATTCATCACGGCGTTGGCGATCGTGCTATCGCCGTATTGGAGCGCCCCGTCCAAGCTCCCCGGGGGGAGGCCGAATTGCTGCCCGAACATCTGCTCGAGACTCTTCTGCCGGTAGGCATTGCCCCAAGCGCGGACCGCCCCGGGTTGGGGGAGGTCCCGCTCGGGCGCGGTCTTGATTTTCGCATTGGCCCGGGAGAGCGCCTCGAGCGCGAGATCCAGTTGCCCCGCTTCGTAGTGGAGCAAGAAAAGCTCGAACTCCGCTTCGATCACCTTCCGGGAAAATCGCTCGCCCCCCTTGGGCGAAGCGGGGACGCGATCCAAGAACCGGCGTAGCGAGGTCATCCGGCCCAACGACTTCTCGCGCACGCCCAGGTTCCCCGTGTAGGGCAAGGAGTACGCTTGGGCCAGTGCCCAATAAGGCTCGGGGTCGTCCGGCGTCTCGACGATGGCCCGCCACGCCGCGCGGCTCGCCATCAGCGGGAACGCCAATTCCGGTTCGGTCGGCGTGCGTTCGCCCGGGTTGAGCCGCTGGGCCGACGCCGCCCCGATCACACCGGCGAAGAGCCGGTGGAACTGGGCGAGGTTATACCATTGCTGCTGGGTTTGTCCGCCGAAGTAATCCGCCATGCCGGCGAACAAGAGCGCGTCGTCGGTGGCGACCGAACCCGGTTTGGGAACGTCGATAAAATCGGCGATCCAACTGTCGACCGGTTGTCGATATGGGATCGATGCGGCCGAGGGGACCGCTTCGAAACCGGGGGCGAATGCGCCTTGGCCCGGTGTATAGATGAGGTTCGCCGCGTTCGTCTTGCCGGTGGCGGTGTCCGTCCGAGTGGCGATGGCGATGCGGCCGTCCATGTGCAACCACGTCGATCCGGGGCCGGCCTCGTCGGTGAAGCCGATCTCGACCCGGATGATTTCCTGGTACGAAAGGCGCGTCTGCAAGACCCCGAGCACGATGTAATCGGCCCGGTGCTTATCCGCCAACCGTTTTAACGAGCCGGTCTCGGTCGGCATCGACCCGTCGGCGTTCGGACGCCCGAACAGTTCCGAACGGATCGCGATCAAATCGATGAGTTCCGGCCCGTGGAACCGGAAGCGCGAATCGATGAAGACCTTTTCACGGGGTGCGTACCACGCGCAGTAATCTCCGAAGTCGTAGTGCGCCAACATCCCATGGGATTCCTCGGACATCTTGTCAGTGGTCTTCCATTCCTGAAGTAGTTTCGCGCCGCGCGCCAGCCCGACGTCCTCCTCGACCCCCCAACTGACCCGCCTGTTGAACTCCGGTCGGAGCGAGAGCTTCGCGTGCAGATAACCGGGTACCGTGAGTCCGATCAACAGGATCACTACCGTCACCGAGACGATCCGCCCGACGCCGCTGAGGTTCAAGATCATCTTGGTCCTCGGGTCGAATACCCCTTGCAACCGGAAGCGGGAAAGGCCGTTGAGGTGCCCGGCCGCGAGGGGGATCGCCATCAGCGCGGCCACGGGAATGAACCGGTAGTGCAACAGGCCGAGCACGACGAACGCGAACCAGAGCAAGACGTGCGTGGCCCGCAAACGGGACAGACCGGCTCCGAGCAATAAGCCGCTGCCCACGACGAGCGCGAGCGCGGTGTAACCGGTCACGTTGTCGCCGCGGTCCGCCCCTTCGTAGTAGGCGGGACTCAAAGGCGAATGGGTGATGACGGACAATTGCGTATCGCCGGCGAAGACATCCGCCCAGCCGAACGTCAACTCGAACGGGACGAGCTGCGACACCGCGTCGGCGGGGTTTCGCACGAACGCGCCCACAAACATCGGGTTCAACAACACCCCGGCGACACTCATCAGCAACGCCCGCAGCAGTGCGTCGTCGGGCGGCGGCGCCCAAAAGGGATCGTCGGTCGGATCTTGCTCCGGCTGGCCCGCCGTGAACTTGCGGTGCAGGCGCTCCCCGCCCCAGATGAGCAAGATCGTCAGCGGCCCGACGAAATAGAACGAATCGGTGCAGGACCAAAGCAAGCAGATGCCGCCGAGGATCGCGGGCATCCGCCATTTCGGGCCGGTCCAATCCGCGCGATAGATGACGGCGAGCACGATCGACAGCAAGAGCATTCCGAATACGTACGGTCGGAGCGAGGCCAACGAGCCGGTCGCGATCACGCCGAGCGCGGCGGCGACCGCCCAAGGCCATAGCGATTGCTCGGGTCGTCGCAGGAGAAACAGCACGGCGAACGCGGCCGCAAATACGCACGCTTTCAACACCACCGATGTGACGCCGGTGTCGTCCGCGCTGTAGGTGGCGTACATCAACGCGTCGAAGATCCAATTCGAGTTGACCCAAGCCCGATCCGCGCCCGTGTAGCTCAGCGGATCGCCGCCGATGGGGTGGTTCCCCTGTAAAATCAGCCGGCCGGTGCCGAGGTGCCGCCAGAGGTCGGCGTTTCTCGCCGTGAACGACGCCAGCAGAAACGCCAATGCGATGACGAGGATCGCCAAGGCCAAATCGACCGGCTTGAACCAGTCGGGCCAAGTCGCCATCTTCACGGGGGGTGCGGCGGGTTGATCGGCGGTCGATACTTCGGAGTTGGCGGACGCGCCGGCATCCACCGCGGCGGGCGGCGGCTCGGGTATCGGCGGAACGGGAGCGGAGACTTTCATGGGCGATTCCCGGGGCGATGACGAAGCCGGATAATGGGGTTTACCCTAGTTGACCAACCCCGGCGGTCAAGCTTGCTGCGCAGTGGTCCGTGACCGGTGATCGGTGGTCGGAAGAAACAAATCCGTCGTCCGCACATCTTTCCGACCACCGATCATTCCCGACAGCAAT
>JAYTBD010000510.1:0-9713 GCA_043737155.1 Fimbriiglobus sp.
TTCCTTCCATTCCGGCCGCTCGGCCAAGTCGGGCCGCTCCAATTCCGCCGCGTTCACCGCGTGCTTCACGAGCAGTGTCAACTCGATGTCACCGCCCAATGGCACGCTCGCCGCGCCCAGTGTCCATGACACCGCGATGGCGGGACCGGTGCCCGCGATGGCCCCGTAGAAGTCGTGCTGCTGTCGCTCCACGGGAGAAAGCTGTTCGAGTGAAGTCGGTGTTTCGGCGCGGGCCCATGCCGCTGAAGCGAGGAAGAGACACGCGAGCACGTCACCAATCTTTGACATGGGGCTGCTCCGGCGGGGCGGTCAGATCCATGAGATCGCGGCGGTCTTTGGCCAAACGACCGCCCAATCCTTTGAGGTACGCGCGCGCTTCGGCTTCGTCCTGCGGGCGCCAGCCGGCCCAATCGCCGCTCACCGGTAAATTGCCTTTGCCGCCGATGGTCTTCTTCGTGCCGGTCGCCGGCTCCGATTTCGGTTTGCCGGTCACCGGATCGATGTCCCCCGGCTTCGGATCGCCGGTCGCATTTGAGCCCGTTTCGACAGGTGTGATCTCCGGCGTCTCGGGCACCCGCGGTCGCGGAGTTTCCGGCGCTTCCTCGGGCGGGCGCTCGTTGGGCAGCGGCTTCGCGCTCGATTTCGCGCGGGCTTCCAACCAGAGTAACTTGGCCAATTCCAAATTGTGCGCGGCGTGCCGTTCCAGTTCGCCGTCCGGTTCGACGAGCGCCGAACAGCGCACGAAGTTCTCGATGGCGGCGCGGTATTGGGTCAACCCGCCGCGGCGGATCTGGCAGACGCCGCGATTGAAATAGGCGCGGGCGCGGCGTTCGACGGGGGCTTCGCGGTCGTCGAGGGCGCGTTCGAATTGCAACTCCGCATCGCGGAACTCACCGTGGCGGAAGTGGATCGCCCCGAGGTTGAACGCGATCGCGCCGGGGTCGCGGCTGCGCTCCTCCGCGGCGGCGTAGAGTTGCGTCGCCACCGCGTCGTCCCCGCGGCGCCAGGCATCCTCGGCCGCGCGGAGGCGACCGTCGACGTCCGGTGACGCCGGCGGTTGCGCCGCCAACGCGCCCAGGAAAAGCAGCGGTGCGAAGCGGGGCAGTTTCACGGTCACGCCCTCCAAACCCACGCGAAGAGCAGGGTCACCATACCGAAGAGCCAGAACCCCGTCGAACGGTCGCTCAGCGACGACGCGGGATCGTCGGCCAACTCGCGGCTCGGCAGCGGTTCCAATTGCGTTTCGAAAAAGTGGCCGAGGTACGGATTGTTCCGCCCGGCCGGGAGGTGACTGCCGCGCGTTTCCAAGGCGATGGCGCGGAGGGGAATTTCGTCCAACCGCGTCGTGATCCATTCGCCTTCGCCCTTGCGGCGCGACTTCAACAGGAACTGCGATTCCGCCGCATCGCCGATGCCGACCGTGTGAATGGGGATGCCCGCCGTGAGCGCGGCGGGGATGGCGTCGTCCCATTCGCGGTCGGTCACCGGGTCGTCACCATCGCTGAGCAACACGATATCCTGCTTGCCGGGGAAGCGCTCGTCGTGAGTTTGAATCGCCAACGTCAGCGCGGCTCCGATGCGCGTGCCCGATTTGGCGAACTCGTCGGCCGGTCGGATGTCGCCCGGTTGCACATCCGCATCCAACTCGTCGAGGATCTGCAACAAATGGTCGTAATCGGTGGTCAGCGGGACCAACCCTTTCGGCCGCGCGGCGAAGATCACGATGCCGATGCGGTGCCCGCCCCGGCGCGACGCGGTTTCAACCAAGTCGCGCGCGGCCGCGACCGCCGCGCGCCAGCGCGCCTGCGGAGTCGACAGATCCTCCGCGAGCATACTCCGGCTGAAGTCGATCACGACCACGACATCCCGACCGACGGCGACGCCTCCATCGTCGCCCCGGCCCCAGCGCGGCCCGGCCGCCGCCAGCACCGAGGCCGTCCACGCGAGTCCGAAACAGAAGCGGCCGAGGTAGAGGCGGCGCGGTGGGCGGACCCCCAAAGCGCGGATGGCGTTCGTGCGGCCGAGCAGCGCGGCGACGGCGCGGTTCCGCCGCGCGGCCCGCCAATCCAGCAGGAAGAGCAGGGCGGGGGCGAACGAGAGCCATAGCAGCCCCGGCCGCGCCCAGCGGATCGCCGCGAGGAACTCGCGCAGATCCGCCCACGCGGCGCCGAACCCGGATTGGAACCCGCCGAAATCCATGTAGCCCACCCGCTGCAATCAAGGGAAGCGCCGCCAGTACGTCCGTTCCAACACGGCGAGGATCAATAGCAATCCGAGAGCGACCAGGCCGATGTACGGTCCGAAGTCGCGGTGGCGCCGATAGCGAAAACTTTCGATCGGCGTGCGTTCCAATGCGTCGATCGACCGAAAGACTTCGCGCAGGTCGGCCCCGCTGTTGGCGATGAAAGACCGGCCACCCGTCGTCTCGGCGACGCGCTCCATCACCTGCCGACCGTCATCGCGCTGCCGAATGCTCTCGGGGTCGTCGCCCGTCGGGTCGCCGCCGCAGTCGATGGTGTAAACGGGGATTCGCAACTTCTCCGCCAACAGGGCCGATTGAATGGGCTTGAGGGTGTCGTCCCCCGTTTTGTTGTGCTCGCCATCGGAAAGCAGCACGATCACCTTTTGCCGCGCCGGCCCCACCGCATCCAGCCGGACAAGGGCTTCCCCGAGGGCGTCGCCGATGTTCGTCCCCGCAGTGAGGGCATCCTGCGTTTTTTGGTCGTCCAGAACCTTCAACAGCACCGTGTGATTGAGCGTGAGTGGGCAAACCGTGGCCGGGGTCGATGCAAATGTGACCAGCGCGAGCTGATCGTTCGGTCGGCCGGGGAAGGTTTGCCCGTCGGCCGAATCGCCCCCGGCGGCGAAGAGGCGGAAGGTTTGCTTCGCGGCATCGAGTCGCGTGATCGGCGCCGCGTCCGTCGCGGGGACGAAGTCGTTCGTCGCCATACTGCCCGAGACATCCAGGACGAACACGAGCGAGATGCCTTCGACGGGCACGCGCGTCTGCAAGTCGGGGCGGCG
This sequence comes from Fimbriiglobus sp., assembly GCA_043737155.1. Taxonomy (GTDB): domain Bacteria; phylum Planctomycetota; class Planctomycetia; order Gemmatales; family Gemmataceae; genus JALHQU01. The sequence continues at coordinate 3,025 of JAYTBD010000510.1, forward strand.
CGGGTTGGCGCAAGCGAGGATGATCCCGGACACAATGATGCCGCGGAGTATTGCCCCGCCCCAGCGACCGAGTGAAGCTCGACCCAGGGGAAGCCCGCGAAGCGCCGCGATGTCGGAATAGCGAAGGGCGGAACGCCGTCGGCGAAAATGCCAGACCGCGACAACGAGCGCCAGCGGCAACAGCAGGAGCAGCGCAGGTGTTTGGAAACTCCATTCGGACATGGGTTCAGATTACCGCGCGGCCGATGCGATGGCCCATTTGGTTCCCGCCGCATCCTCACCTAAAACATCCGCATGGATGACCTCTTCTTCGACTACGATCTGCCCGGGCATTTGATCGCCCAGTACCCCGCGGCGAAGCGGGCCGATTCGCGGTTGCTCGTCGTAGATCGACGGACCGGCACCTTTGAACACCGACACTTCCGCGACTTGCCCGAGTATGTGAACCCCGGCGACTTGCTGGTCCGGAACAATACGAAGGTACTGCCCGCGCGGTTGATCGGCACCCGCGAGAAAACCGGCGGTCGCTGGGAAGGGCTGTATCTCGGCGAGCGCGACGGGGCTTGGGAGTTGCTCGCGCAAACGCGCGGCTTCCCCGAGAGCGGCGAAGTCCTGACTGCCAATGAAGGGAAGCTCCGGCTCGAACTCGTGGGCCGCACCGGAGATCGCCACTGGCTTCTACGACCGCTGATGGCGGGGGCGTCGAACGAGTTACTGGCGATCCACGGGGCCATTCCCCTGCCGCCGTACATCCGCAAGGGCGTGGCCGACGATGTTGACACCGAACGCTATCAGACCGTTTACGCGTCGGCGTCCGGTTCGGTGGCGGCACCGACGGCGGGGCTTCATTTCACCACCGAATTGCTGCGGACGTTGCTCCTGCGTGAAGTGGGCATCGCCGATGTGACGCTGCACGTCGGACTCGGGACCTTCGCGCCGGTGAAGGTCGTCGACCCGACCCGGCACATTATCCACGCCGAGTGGTGCGAGGTCCCGGCGCGGACGGTCGAAGCGATCCGACAGTGCGCGGGGCGTGTGATTGCCGTCGGCACGACGACGGCGCGGACGCTCGAATCGGCGGCCCCGAATCGACCGCTCGCCGAGTTCTGCGGGGCGACCGATTTGTTTATCCACCCGCCGTACGATTTCAAAGTCATCGGCGGTCTGATTACCAACTTCCATCTGCCGCGAACGACGCTGCTGCTGTTGGTGCAAGCTTTCTGTGGAAGCGAATTGCTGAAGGCAGTCTATGCGGAGGCGGTGGCGCGCGAGTACCGCTTCTTCAGCTATGGCGACGCGATGCTGGTGGTGTAGAATGCTTCGAATACCCGAGAGGACAGTTTTATGGTGATTGCTGGAACGATCCGAAACGGCCAAGTCCAACTCGACCACCCAGCCGATTTGCCCGATGGCGCCCGTGTGACACTGCTGCACGAAGAGGAGTACGAGTATCCCCACCCGATGGCCCCGTACGACCGGGACAAAGAAATCGCCCTCCTGCAAGAGTCGATTCAACAAATGATGGACGGCAGGGCACGCCCCTTCGACGAAGTCATGACCCATTTGGCAGCCAAATATGATGTGGACGCATCGGACAGGGTGTGAATCGTGTCACGCGTTATCATCACGACGCCGAACGCCGAAGCCGACATCGACCGCACGATGCTCTGGTTGACACGGAACTATTCCCATCGCACCGCCTCGCGTTGGTACGGGGCGATTCTAAGAGCGATTCGGTCGCTCCAAGCGGACGCCGACTGCCATCCGGAAGCGGATGAAGCATTCGCGATCAATCTGAACCTTCGAGAACTGCTCGTCAAACGCTATCGCGGGGTGGTCTATCGTGTCCTTTACACGATCAATGATGATACTGTGACGATCCACCGCGTTCGGAATGCGGCTCAAGATTCGCTTACCGAGGACGACTTCTGATCTCACCACCCCGCCAACACCAATCCGAAGTGTTCGCCACCGCGGCATTCATCACCTTCCCCGCATGGATGTTCACCCCCGCGAGCAACCCCGGATTCTCCCGGCAGGCCGTCAATCCCTTGTCCGCCAACTGCACGGCGTATGGCAGCGTCACGTTCGTCAACGCGTAGGTGCTCGTGCGACCGACGGCATCGGGCATGTTCGTGACGCAGTAATGCACGATGTCGTCGACCATGTACGTCGGGTTGGCGTGCGTCGTCGGACGGCTCGTTTCAAAGCAGCCGCCTTGGTCGATGGCCACGTCGATCACCACGGCCCGCGGCGGCATCATCTTCAAATCCACCCGGCGGACCAGGTGCGGGGCTTTCTCGCCGGGGATCGGGATCGCCCCGATGACGAGGCCGGCCCGCATCAGGCAGTCGAGGATATTGTGGCGGTTGCTGAAGAGTGTCGTCACGTTCGGCGGCATCACGTCGTCGAGGTAGCGCAGGCGGTCGAGGTTACAAGTGCCGTCGGTCGATCACGCGGCGCTTGGGAAAATCCCGGGCCAACTTGTCGGGATCGGGGAAATTCTAAGATAGACTCCCCCATCCGGTCGATACGGCAAGCGTTCGCACCCACCCGCGAGATTCCCATGCGCGCCCTCATACTCGTCGCCAACGGTTTCGAAGATATCAGCTTGATACTCCCGTGGTACCGCCTCCGCGAAGACGGGGTCGATGTTACGCTCGCCAGCCCCCTCATGCACGCCCTCACCGGGCAGCACGGCTACGTCGTCGAACCCGATCTCCCCATCTATTCCGTCGACCCCGACGGCTATGACCTGCTGCTGATCCCCGATGGATTGGCCCCCGAGCGTCTCCGTTTGAGGGAAGAGGCCGTGGACGTCGTGCGAACCTTCGTCCAAGACGGACGCATGGTCGCGGCGATGGGGCACGGACCCCAGGTTCTGATTTCCGCCGGCACGCTCGATGGCAAGACGGTCACCTGCTCGCCGGGCATCCGCGACGACGTCCGCATGGCCGGGGCGATGTACCGGGACGAATCGACCATTCTGGATGGGAACTTGCTAACGGGCCGCGGTCCGGACGACCTGCCGGAATACTGCCGACGTCTGATCGCCATGGTGAAAGCGTGCGAAGCGGTCGGTGTGAGGTAAGACTTCCGAAGTCGAAGCCGGACTTCGGAAGTCGGACGCCTCACCTTCACGATTTTTCCCGCCTCCGAAACCCCCCCGTTCCGGGACGGGTATACTTCAATCTGACAGACTCCGCGGGGACACCCGCGCTACGCCCCGTGCACGGAAGGAATTGCCAATGCGTACCGTCTCCCGTTTTGCGATGGTGGCCCTGTTCGCGACCGCCCTCGCGGCCCCGACCCGGGCGGCCGAGGTCGACAACCTACTCCCGAAAGAGACGGAATTCGTCGTCCACGTCAACGTCAAGCAAATGCTCGAATCGGAGATCGTCAAGAAGTTCGCGCTCGCCCAGTTGAAGCAAGCCCTCGAAGGCCAAGATGCCGCCAAGACCCTCAAGGATCTCGGCCTCGACCCGATGAAGGATATCGACAAGGTCACCCTCGGCCTCTGGGGCAAGGACAAAGACGATATGAACGGCGTGTCCATCGTCCGCGGCACCTTCGACGCCAAGAAGATCATGGAAGCGAGTCGGAACGCCGCCAAAGAGATGGCCGATAAAATCTCCATCGTGAAGGAAGGCGAAGTCGAACTCATCAAGTTCGTCGGCGACAATGGCAAGCCCGGCTACATCGCCGTGCAAGAAGGCAAGCCGATCATCGCGGGGACGGAGAAGAAGCTGGTCGTGGCCGCCCTGACCGCCCACAACGACAAGGCCAAGCCCGCCCTCGGCAAGGAACTCGCCGCGCTCGTCGCGAAACAGGACACCAAAGCGTCGATGTTCATGTGCGGGATCACCGAAGGCAAAGTCGGCAACGTCCCCGGTCTGGATCAACTCAAACCCGTCGGCGTCGACCCGGAGAAGATCGCGAACGGGTTGGGGAAAATGACCACGATGGGGCTGACCCTCAACCTCGACAAGGAAGTCAACGTCGACGTCAAGCTCGGCATGAAGGACGCCGACAGCGCCAAGGAATTCGGGGATGAGCTCACCAAGCTCGTGAACGTCGCCAAAACGTTTCTTCCGGTCGTCGGCGGCAACCAGCCCCAGTTCAAAGCTATCATCGACGATGTGACGAAAACCCTCGAGAGTGTGTCGAAGGACAAAGACGTCGTCGTGACCGTGAAGCTCACCGCCGAAGCCATCGGCAAAGCGGCCGGCGGCGAAGACGACAAAGACAAGTGAGACCGCCCGCGAACCGCCGGCTTTCCCCGGCGGTTCGCGTCCCACCCCCTTCGACACATTTCGGAAAGCGATTCCCCATGAGCCGCATCGCCCGCTTTGCAATGATCGCACTCTTCTCGATGGTCGGGATACCCGCGGGCCGCGCGGCCGAAGTCGACAACTTGCTTCCGCAAGAGACGGAATTCGTCATACAGATCAACGTGAAGCAACTGCTCGAATCGGACATCGTCAAGAAGTACTTCTCGGCCAAGTTGAAAATGGAATTTGAAAAGAAGGAGGCGCAGAAGGTCCTCACCGATCTCGGCCTCGACCCGCTCAAAGACATTGAGAGGGTGACCATCGGCATGTGGGGCAAAGACAAAGAGAGCTTCAAAGGGATGTTTATCGTCCGCGGCACGTTCGACGCCAAGAAGATCATGGACGCCGCGCAGAGTTTCGCCAGAGACACGCCCGACAAGTTCACGATCGTGAAGGAAGAAGAACTCGAACTCATCCAATTCACCGGAAGCGATGGGAAGCCGGGCTACATCGCCGTGATCGAAGGCAAGCCGATCATCGCCGGGACCGACAAGAAGTCCGTCGCCGCCGCGGTGGCCGCGCACACCGACAAAGCCAAGCCCGCCTTGGGCAAAGAACTCGCCGCGATCGTCCATAAGCAAGACGCCAAGGCGTCGCTCTTCATGTGCGGGATCGTCGAAGGAAAAATCACCGAAGTCCCCGGCGACTTCGGGCAGCTCAAGCCGCTCGGTGTCGACGGCGAGAAAATCAAAGCCGGGATCATCGCAATGAAAACCTTCGGCATGACCGCGAACATCGGGGCCGAAGTCAAGCTGTCGATGAAACTCGGGATGAAGGATAACGACAGCGCCGACGACTTCGGCGCGGAAATCACGAAGCTGGTGACCGCCGCGAAAACCTTTCTCCCTCTCGCAGCCGGTAGCAAACCCAACTACAAGTCGTTGATCGACGACATCACCGCCACGCTCTCGACCGTCTCGAAAGACAGGGACATCATCGTCGCCGTCAAACTGACCGCCGCGGCCATCGGCACGGCGGTCGGTGCTGAAGAGGAGTAGACTGGGCCGGATCCAGCGTCAGGTGTGGCCCGCTGAGTATCAGCGGGCCGCTTGCTTTTCGTGGGCGCATTCGGAAGACAAGTCGGAGTGCAACAAGGGAAATCGTATGAACAACCAGCGATTATTTTTGGTGGCCACTTACGACGAGGTCTACAAAGCGGAGTTGGCGAAGTCGGCGCTAGAAGACGAAGGCATTTTTGCAGTTCTCCACGACGATCAAACCGTCGCAATGGATTGGCTCATCTCCAACGCGGTGGGCGGGGCTAAACTCAAAGTCCGCGAAGAAGACGCCGAACGCGCCTGCCGAGTTCTCTCCGAAAAAATGTCCGCCGGTACTTTCGTGGCGGGGAATGTCAGCGAAGACGAGTTGGCGCGCCAAGCGCTCGCGGAACCGGCCGAGGAAGAAATGCACGGCCCGAATCGCGAAACCATCCTCGAATCCGATTTGGAGCCGGGATCCTTCGAGGAATCGACCGCGGCAACCCGCGAGGAATACTCTCGGAGATTCCTCCGCATGGCGACCTTCTCGATCGCGTTTGCACCGCTTTGGTTCGTCGCGATCTACCTCGGCCTCAACGCGATCTTTTCTCCCGGGCGACTTTCGTCGGAGGGGTCCAATCGTATCACCTACGGCATCATCGCATGCTGTTTCAACGCGTTCTTCGTGTACTTCGTATTGATGTTCTTCGGTGCCTTCGCCAAAGATTAATGCCGATGGGCTTGCTCATGCTCCCCCACCTCGGAGACACCATCGTCGCTCTATCGTCGGCCGCGGGGCCGGGCGTGCGGGCCATCGTCCGCGTTTCCGGGCCGAATGCGCGGAGAGTCATCGCCGCGGTGTTCAGTACCGATGTACCGGCGACCGGCTCTCGGTCGTACGCGCCGGGATCGCTCGCGCTCTCGGGGGTCGAAGCCCTCTTGCCCGCCGAGCTTTACTTCTTCCGCGGTCCGCACACTTACACGGGGCAAGATCTCGCCGAACTCCACACCGTTTCGGCCCCGCCATTGATCGAGCGGCTGATCGCCGATTTGCTCGTCGCGGGGGCGCGGGCGGCGCAGCCGGGCGAGTTCACGATGCGGGCGTATCTGAGCGGGAAGAAAGACTTGACCCAAGTCGAAGCGGTGCTGGCGGTGATCGAAGCGACCGAGGACGGCGATTTGCAATCGGCGCTGGCGCAACTCGCGGGCGGGGTGTCGCAACCGCTGGCCAAGTTGCGCGACGACCTTCTGAACCTGCTGGCGGATGTGGAAGCGGCTCTCGACTTCGTCGACGAGGACATCGAGTTCGTGACGAAGGACGACACGATCCTGCGGATCGGGACGGGGATCGCCCACCTGCTGAACTTGAAGCGCCAACTCG
>JAYTBD010000511.1:0-4051 GCA_043737155.1 Fimbriiglobus sp.
AACCATCTGGACGTGCTCCTTTGGCGAGAACCCCGGAAGCCAAGGTGTGAACGAACCACACTTCCGATCATCCGTCAGTACCTTCAGAAAGATCTTCTGCGCCTCGTTGCTATGCGTCCCTTCTGGTAAAAACTCCAATGCAAGGTCGTGCGCAAGAACCAAACACCGGGGAACATAGTGCCCCTTCCGACTGGTAAGGTCTGTCGCGTGCCCCGTTGCGCGTGTGAACTCATCCAGTTCCATGCAGGAAGTAGTTTCCTTCTCTCGCACCATCACCAGTCCACAGTCCTTACACTTGACCATGTTACCGCCCTTCCGGGAACCAGAGGGGAAGGCGATAACCGAGCGGCGTAAGTGGGTCAAGCCAGCGCTGAATCGCTGTCGGTCTGAAACGATTTCCCCCGCCCTGAAACGGAATAAATCGTTTCAGGGCAATAACGTGTCAAAGCCGGTGGGGCGCTTTGGGCCGAAACCATTTTCGAGTCGGGTTTGCCAATCGCCGGACGGGCTGACCCGGACAATGTGGTTGCACCCGGTACACCCGGATCGACCGCCTCTCCTTGACAGAACAGACCGCCGCCCCTAATTTAATACTCTTCGATTCCAACGGTGTCCGATCCGTTTTTGAGGTAGTCATGGCAGTACCGAAGCGTCGCACGTCGAAGTCCCGCCAAGGGCATCGGCGCAGCCACCACCATATCACGCCGAAGGGCATCCAGTACTGCCCGCGCTGCCAGGATCCGACCCTGCCGCACCGCGTTTGCGGTAACTGCGGCTTCTACCAAGGCCGCGATGCGATCGTCATGGCCGAAGTCGAAGAAGGGAAGTAAGGGCTTATGCGGATTGCGCTCGACGCGATGGGCGGCGACCACGGGGTGCGGCCGAACGTGGCCGGCGCTCTCCAAGCCATCGCGTCCGCTCCGGATCTCACCGTCGTCCTCGTCGGCGATCCCGCCCTCATCGAACCGAGTCTGGCCACCCACACCTACCCCGCGGCTCAAATCGAAATCGTCGCCAGCGTCGGCGTCATCGGCATGGACGAAAAGCCGGTCGAAGCCCTCCGCAAGAAGCCGGACAACTCCATCTCCCGCTGTTGGCAGCTCACCGCGAACAAGAAAACCGACGGCCTCGTCAGCGCCGGCAATACCGGGGCCGTCGTCGGCGCCGGCCTGTTCGCACGCCGCTTTCTCAAGGGCGTCCGCCGGCCCGGGATCGCCACTCTGATGCCGACCGAGAAGGGGAGCTGCGTCATCATGGACGTGGGGGCGAATATCTTCCCCAAGCCCTCGCACCTCTTGCAGTACGGCGTAATGGGAAGCGTGCTCGCCAAGCACCGCCTCGGCGTCGAAGACCCCAAGATCGGCCTGATGAACGTCGGCGAAGAAGAGGGCAAAGGGCACGAACTCGTGCAGAAGACTTACGCCCTCTTCCGCAACGGCCCCTTCGCGGATCGGTTCATCGGCAACGTCGAAGGCCGCGACGTGCACAAGGGCATCGTCGATGTCATCATCACTGACGGCTTCGTCGGCAACGTGCTGTTGAAGCACGCCGAAGGGGTGTTCGAGTTCATCATGCAGATGATCGGCACCGAAGTGGTCGGCGCCCTCTCGGCGGAGAAAGCGATCGCGGCCCGGGCCGTGCAGAAAATGATCGACAAGTTCCACCACAGCACCGCCGGCGGGGCCCCGCTCCTGGGCATCGACGGCGTTTGCATCATCTGCCACGGCTCGAGCGACGAGCGCGCCATCGCCAATGCCCTCGCCATGGCGGCGCAGGATGTCCGCACGCGGTTGAACGATCACATTGTCGAAGAGTTGGCCAAGTTGCCCGCGCTCGCGGACGAAGACTAATCCGGGATCACCATGACAGCGTTTCTCTTCCCCGGCCAAGGCGCCCAAGTCGTCGGCATGGCTCGCGATCTCGCCGCCAACCTGCCCGCCGCCCAAGCGTTGTTCGACGAAGCCGCCGAGATCCTCGGCTATGACTTGCTCGATTTGTGCGTCAATGGCCCGGCCGAACGGCTGAACGAAACCGATGCGAGTCAGCCCGCGATCTTCGTGGCGAGCTTGGCGGCACTCGAATCGCTGAAGGCGACTTCGCCGGAAGTCGTCGAGAATGTCACGGCCACGGCGGGCCTGAGCTTGGGCGAATACACCGCCCTCGTCTTCGCCGGAGCGATCTCATTCCGCGAAGCATTGCAAGTGGTCAAGGCCCGCGGCGAAGCGATGCAAGCGGCCGCACTCGCGACCCCCGGCGGCATGATCGCGGTACTCGGATTGGAACAGTCCGAGGTGCGGGTTCTCGTCGCCGAAGCGCGGCCGGCGGGCACGCTCGAAATCGCCAACCTGCTCTGCCCCGGTAATACGGTCATCTCCGGTTCGCTCGCCGCGCTCGATGCCTTCGAGCAAATTTGCTTGGCGAAGGGCGGCCTCCGCACCGCCCGCTTGGCCGTCGCTGGAGCCTTCCACACCACGCTGATGAAGCCGGCCGACGACCGACTCGCGGACGCATTGGCGAAGGTGTCGATCACCGCTCCGCGCATCCCGGTCTGGTCGAACGTCGATGCGAGCCCGCACGCCGACCCCGCCGAGATCCGAGCGCTGCTGGTGAAGCAAGTCTTATCGCCCGTGCTCTGGGAAGCGACGATCCGCGGACTGATGGCATCGGGCATTGACAAGTTCTACGAGATCGGCCCCGGCCGGGTGCTCGCGGGATTGTTGAAGCGCGTGAACCGCAAAGCGGATATTGTGAACGTCTCAGCCTGAACCGCAGAGAGCGAACGTGATCGATCCGGATACGAACACCTTTCCCGCGATGATTCGGAAGGACCGTCGGCGGAGACGCTGGATCTGGGTCAAACGCATCGCGTTTCTGTTCGTTGTCCACTTTGCTCTCGCAACGCTCATCTTCGCCATCGATTGGAAATTGACACGGGATGCGGGGCTCGAGAAGCTCGGTGCGATCACGGGCAAGCTCGATGCCGACGACCCCGGCTGGCGCTTCGTGGACATTGTCGCGGAGCACAATTCGAAGGTTCCGCCACCGGAGACGAACTCGGCGATAAAAGTGGTCGGAGATCGTCCGTCGATTTCCCACGGCCTCCGATTCCACTTCGCTTCGCGCGGACATCGACAAAGGGCGATTGCCCAACGAACTACCGGATACCGCCGACTGGAAAGCTTTCGACGCGCAATTCGCCGCTTGGGAACCGGGTATCATCGAACTCCGGAAGTTCGATGTAAGCACCCCGCGCGGTCGAATCGCCATCGCATATCACGGCGGCAACCCGATCGACATTAAGTTGGATCAAACCCAGCACATCCGGACGGCAGCATTCGCCTTGGCCTGGGACGCATTGCGATCATCGCACGCCGGCCGGCCGGATCCCGCGCTCGGCAGCGCCTCGGCGGGATTGCATCTGATCCGGTCTATCGATTTCGAGCCGACACTAATCACGTGCCTCATCCGTCTCGGATCCGCGCAGGCTATCCTGCAATCGGTGGAGCAAACTTTGGCTTGGTGCCGCGTTCCGAGCGAGAAATCGCTCGTCGAAGTTCAGGAATTGGTCGCCCTTGAAAGCGGACACACTTCGATGCGCACCGCCCAACGCGGTGATCGCGCGCTGATGCTCCACATGTTCGATCTGATCGATCGCGGGGAAATTGGACTCGAAAGCACGAAGCCGGACCGAGATCTCGGAACTTTCATCAACAAACAGCACCTGCCGACGAACAGCGTGTACATCCTCGACCGGTACTCCGAATTCCAGACCATGCTCGAACTGCCACCCGCCGAAAAAGCAACGGCCATCCGCAATTGGCAGATGCCGCCGCGCACCCGGGAAAATCTGATGGGGCACCTGATGATGCCGGCGATCAACAAAGTCGCACTGGCCGACATCCGCTACCAGGCGAAGTGCGTCTGCACCGCCGCGGGGATCGTTTGCGAGCGTTACCGTTTGAAGCACGGCAAGTGGCCTGCGGCTCTCGATGACCTCGCCGAATTCGGGATCCGCAAAGGATTGATCGATCCGTTCGACGGCCAACCGCTG
>JAYTBD010000512.1:0-9707 GCA_043737155.1 Fimbriiglobus sp.
CACGCGGGCAACTTCATCGGGGCCGACTTGCTGACCGAACCGCTGCCGTTGGTCCCGGCCGCGTTCGCCGATCCGGGCCGGCGCTCCGAGGGCAAACGCTATCTCGCGCTCCAAGATTACTCACCGCCGCCGGGGGAGCTGATCGCCCGCTTGCCGAAGAAGTTCCCCATCGGGTTTAAGCTCGCCCCCGGCGCCTCGTGGGAAGATTTGGGGCTGTTCCCCGGCGAGGTCGAGTTCATCTCCCTCGACGGCGAGTTGAAAGAAGCGGTTCTCTGGCTCGGGGAATTGCGGACGACCGCCCGCCGGGCCACGCTGCTCACGTCGATGGGTTCCCGAGTTACGATGGAAGCGGAGACGGTGGCCGAGCGCCGCGATCAAGTCGAAATCGGGGCGTACCTTTTCGATCCGGAAGCGGCGGTGAACCGGGCCGGGCTGGTGCCGAACTTGGCCGGCGTCATCGACGCCAACCCCATCGACGCGGTCGTGCAACTGCTGACGGCGGAGAGTCACCGGGCGACCCCCTTCGCCACCGCGTACCGGGTCGATGCCGTGCTGCCGTTGGACGCGAAGAAGATTTCCTCGTGGCTGCGGGCGAACGACGTCGGCCGGATCACGGCGGTGAAACGCGGGTCGTTGGCCGACACCGACGAGCTGCGCGGGAAGTGGAAGCTCACGGGGTCGAAGCACCGCTTCGTGCTCTTCACCCGCGCCGCGTCGCAGCAGGTGGCAATCGTCGCCGAACGCGTTTAGAATCGTCCGGATTCGCCGGGCAGTAAGGCCACACTCGCCCACCGACTCCTCCTCACCCGAGAACTCCCCCATGCCCCGCATCGCTCTCTCCCTTCTCGCAATCGCTCTCGCGATCCAATTCGCCCCGGCCCAAACGGAGCCGAAAAAAGTCGAACGCCCCGCCCCGACCGCGGCCGATGTCTCCTACGGCGAACACGCCCGGCAGAAGTTCGACTTTTGGCAGGCCAAGTCCGACAAGCCGACGCCGCTGGTCGTGCTGATCCACGGCGGCGGCTGGGTGAACGGCGACAAATCGAGTTACGGCACGGGTTCCATCAAGCCGTTCCTCGACGCCGGGATTTCGGTCGCGGCGCTCAACTACCGCTTCATTCAACACGCGATGGAACAGAAGGTCGAACCGCCCGTCAAGGCCCCGTTGCACGATGCGGCCCGCGCGATCCAAGTACTCCGCTCGAAGGCCAAAGAATGGAACTTGGACAAGACGCGCATCGGGGCGACCGGCGGATCCGCAGGGGCCTGCACCTCGCTGTGGCTCGCGTTCCACGACGACCTCGCCGACCCGAAGAGCACCGACCCCATCGCCCGCGAATCGACCCGGCTGACCTGCGCGGCCGTGAACGGGGCGCAGACTTCGCTCGACCCGAAGCAACTGCGCGAGTGGATGCCGAACGCGAACTACGGCGGTCACGCTTTCGGATTCAAAGCCGACAAGCGCACGCGCGCGGACGAATTCAAACTCGCACTGGAGAACCGCGAGAAGATTCTGCCGTGGATCAAGGAGTATTCGCCGATCGAACTCCTGAGCAAAGACGATGCCTCCGTCTACTTGCAGTACGGGGCGCAGGACAAACCGGTCGAAGCGGGCCAATCGCCCAAGGATCCGACCCACGCCGCGATCTACGGTGTGAAACTCGCCGAAGCGATGGAGAAGATCGGCGTCGAAGCCGAGGTATCGTGGCCCGAGAAGCCGTCGAAGAAGTACAAGAACACGACCGCGTTCTTGATCGAAAAGCTCACCGCGAAGTGAAGTTGATCCGCTTGTGACATCTTCAACGGGTTCCCCCTCCGCGGCTTTGCGGGAACCCGACCCCGGCTCTCGGTTCCGCGACCGAGCCGGGTCACAATGTCCGCATGAACGCCAACGAACTGCAATCGGACATCCTCTCGTTCCGCCACTACCTCAAGGCCGAGCGCGGCATGGCCGAGAACAGCGTGCTCGCTTACGGCCGCGACCTGCGGCGCTACGCCGAGTGGGTCGCCATCTTCCGGTTGGCCGATTATCTCAAGCCGACGCTGCGCGATTTGTCCAGCTACTTGCTCTATCTCAACGAACAAGATCTCGCGGCGCCTTCGGTCGCCCGGCACATCGTTTCGCTGCGGATGTTCTACCGCTTTCTCCGGCTCGAAGAGCGGGCCGACCAGACGGCCGTCGATCTGCTCGGTTCGCCGAAGCTCTGGCAGCGCATCCCCGCCGTGCTGAACCACGCGGCGGTCGACAAGTTCTTGGCGGCCCCGCGCGAGGGTGATCGCTTCTTCCTCCGCGACCGGGCGATTCTGGAGACGCTTTACGCCACCGGCTGCCGGGCGTCGGAGGTGGTGAATCTGCAACTCGCCGATTTATACTTCGACTCCGCATTTCTCCGCTGCACCGGCAAGGGGAACAAACAGCGCGTCGTTCCCTTGGGCCGACCCGCCGTTGCGGCGCTACGGGCTTACTTGTCGGCGACGCCACCCTCGGCATCGGGCACGGTGTTCGTCAGCAAGTCGGGGCGGGCACTTTGCCGGATCCGACTGTGGAAGCTCGTGAAGTTCTACTGCGCCCGCGCCGGCCTGCCGACGAAGATCAGCCCGCACACACTCCGGCACAGCTTCGCGACGCACGTCCTCGCCGGCGGGGCCGACCTGCGCAGCGTCCAGGAATTACTGGGCCACGCATCGATCACGACGACGCAGCATTACACGCACATCGACCGCGACCGGCTGAAGGCGATTCACAAAAAGTATCACCCGAGGGGATGAATGGAGTGCACCTCTGGATTTTGGTATATCCCGTAGGGGCACCCCTTGTGGGTGCCCGGAACCGGATGCCCACGGAGCGTGGCCATGATGGGTGTTCCTCACGATTCACTCGCACTGCAAACTCCGGTTCGTCCGGGCACCCACAAGGGGTGCCCCTACAACGAATGAATGGTGCCAAAATCTAATCGCACGTCCGGCCGGCACTCGGCGTTGTGCGGCTCCAAGAAAGTCGCTATTCCCCGTCCGGGTGAGGGCCTCGCATGCGCCGATTCGGCCGGTTCGTTCTCGCACTGTCGCTGGCTTCGCTACTGTCGGCGACGCTGCGCGCCCAATCCGATTTACCCCGGCCCATCGGCGACGACCGTCCGCCCGATCTCTTTCCGTCCGCCGAACAGCCCCGTCCCGTCAGTCGCAATCCGCTCGCCGGCCTCGGCGGCTTGGGCAACGCGATTCCCGGACCCGGTTACTCCGTCGATTGGTACCCGGCCCGACCCGTCCGGAACCAAGACTCCGAACTCGGGATGGTCCGGCAGAGTCTTTCGCTGATCGCACCGATCTGGAAAGAAGGCGGCGACGCGCTCTTCGTCACGGCCAATTTGAAGAACACCCACGTCTACACGGATGCGCTGTTGCCCGATACCGGCCGACGCTTTCCGCGCGACCTTTGGAACGCGAGCCTCGGCTTGGCGTATCTGCACCAGTTCGACAACGGCTGGACCGGCGGGGCGATGGTCAGCCTGGGCTCCGCGAGCGACAAGCCGTTCAACAGCATCCGCGAGATGTACGTCAACTTCATCGGCTTCCTGCGCATCCCCGCCTTCGACGAACGCGATTTCTGGCTACTGTCACTCTTCTATTCCCCGAGCGGCCAGCTCAACTTCCCGATCCCCGGCATCGCCTACCAGTGGAATTACTCGGAGCGATTCAACATGACGATCGGCATCCCGTTCGCCGTGATGTGGAAGCCGACGCCCGACCTGACCTTCACCGCCAGCTATATCCCGCTGACGAACATCCGGGCCATCCTCGACTACCGGCTGACCGACGACCTCCACCTCTTCGGCGGCTACGAATCGCTCAACGACGCCCACTTCCTCGCGGACCGCGCCGAGCGCCGGGATCGCTTCCTGAGCTTCGAGCAGCGCCTCATCGGCGGGGCGAAGTTCGATTTGTTCGAATCGGTGAAGCTCGATTTGCACGCCGGCTATTCATTCGGCCGCTACTTCGGCGAAGGCCGCAACCAAGGCGCGACACTGCGCGACCGCGTGGATGTCGGGTCGGGGGCATTCTTGGGGGCGGGATTGCGGATGAAGTTTTGAGAGCGGGGTATCGAACTCATTCGCCACGCCTTTCCCGGCTATCGAATACAATGCCCTGTGCACGTACGCAAACACGCACTGAGGTGAGAGGGTCATATGTCACGAGAACGATTTATCGACAATCTCCGACTCGCATCGAGACTCTTGGCGTCTCCAAAGGTGTTCAACGGGGGGGGAGACGAGGCAGAACATCGATTGAATGGAACGATCCGAACTTCGGATTTATGGTTGACTCCTAAAGCGGTCGAAGATTTCGATCCGCAGGACTTTTCGACTTGGACGAAGAGTGAGCGGGAATCGTTGGCGAAAAATGTCGCCGCATTTTTGACTGTCGCAGACACGATACCCGCGAATACCCCGGCCACCGCGGTTCAATGCGAGAAAGCTCGCAAGTCGTTGCAAGCGGTTATCCAGACCGTGCGTCCGCGTCTTTTGGCCGAGTGGCTCGAAGCGCAGGAATCCATGATTCGGGATGCGACGAGCGCGGCGGAGGCCAAAGGGTGGTACGTCGAACGGGATCAGAAAGAGTTGAGCGAAAACCTGCTCGGAAAGTATGCGGCTCCCCGACTGCGGATCCGGGCCATGGATAAAGAAGTCGTTCTCGATCCGATCGCGCTATTTGGTAGCGGAAGGCGAGGAGTCGTCGATTTGGTGTTGATGCCGACCTACGAGACGAAATATCTCGTGACGTTCAAAGACGGCGCTTGGCAGATTGTCGCACCTCATGGAAGACTGAATGCCAGACCGTTTTCTGCGGCGACACTCGTCAACACGATTTCTCAACTCACCCGCATCTGATGCTCCGTCACGACTGTCACTCCCGATTGAATGCCGTCAAGCGCAGTTACGAAACCGCGCTCAAAACACTGGCTGCGTTCATCTCGCTTTCCGAGGCGAATCCGAATTATTTGGAAGAGAACAATCTCACTTTGCGTGAGATCCGCGATCTCGCGTTCGAATTGCACGACGTCTACTTCGCCCGACCCTTCGCTTCCTTCGAGAACAGCCTTCGCAATTATTGGCGGAATGGCGTCCGCGACTCAAAACCGCTGACGAAGATACTCATTGCATCACTGGCTGCGCGACGGGGCGTTGAACAAAATATGCTTGAAGAAGTTCAAGACATTCGCGATTTTCGCAATTCGATCACTCACGATGAGCACGAGCCAGTCCGACGATTCACAATCGACGAGGCGATTGGACTCTTAAATACCTTTTTGGCTCGATTGCCCTTTCGGTGGGACTGAGTCGGACAGCCGCTTCGGTCACCCCTTCTCCCGCACGTTGAACTCGAGCTTCCACTTTTGCTTGCCATCTTGGCTTTGGCACCACAGTTCGAGTTGACCGACTTCGGTCACCTTGCTGTGCAGGTGAACGGTCACCAAGCCCGGACTCGCTTTGCCGTCGAGCGTCACTTTCACCGGTGCCAGCTCGTCGATCTCGCCCTGCCAATCTTCGACGGTCGCGCCGGGTTTGTCATCGCGGCGAATCGTCGAACCCAGAAATCGAAAGGTCGCTTCGGCGCCGACGGTGAGGCCGAAGGTTTGTTGCGGGATGTCGGCTTCGGTGCCTTCCTCCATGCCGAAGGGGGCGACGCACAAAGCCTTGTATTCGTCGGGGATGCCGGGGATCGCGGGCCGCGCGACCTTGACGCCGATGTAGTAAGCGCGGGCGGTGCCGCCGCGGATGCGGACACCTTTGCCGCGGCGCACGAGGCCGTAGTAAGCGGCGCCGCGGGCCACCGCCTGATCGAGATCGGCCCCGGACAACTCGCGCACGCCCTCGGCCTTGGCCGACTTCGCCCACGCCCCGAGGACACCGAGGAATCGATTCCGCAGCGGGTCGGCTTTGAAAACGCCTCCGTTGAACAACACCGCCGTGGGCAAGATCACGCCATCGGCCTTCTTCTTTTTGCCAGTGTGTTTCTCGCGCCCGGCGAGCGCCTCGGCTTGGCGGTTCAAGAAATGGGCGAGGTGCTTGGTGATCCCCGCGTCGGACACATACGGCAGGCCGAGTTCTTGCAAGCCTGCGTTGGCGTCGCGCGCCGGTTCCGCATCGCGCGGGCACTCGGGGAAGAAGCCGTCGATCAACACGCGCTCGACGACGGCGCGGGGCAGGTCGTGTTTCACCGCCCCGCCGATGACCGAACGCCCCTTGCCCAACACGGTGACCGCCGCCGATGACAACGACTTGTCACCGAGCAGTTGTTCCTTGGCCTGCCGGGCGGCGTGCGTCATCTGCAACATCTGCCCCGCATCGAGCTTGGTCCCCGTTTTGGCCAACTCCCCGGCGACGGTGTAGGCCAGTGCCAAGTCCATGTTGTCGCCGCCGAGCAGCAGGTGATCGCCGACGGCGAGGCGGGTGAGGGAGAGGTTGCCGCCCTCTTCGCCGACTTCGATCAGGGTGAAGTCCGAGGTGCCGCCGCCGACGTCGGCGACGAGCACGAGATCGCCGACGCCGACTTCGTTCCGCCAAGCATCGCCCTTGCGGTCGAGCCACGCATAGAACGCGGCCTGCGGTTCTTCGAGCAGGGTCAGGTGCTCGAATCCGGCGGCGCGGGCCGCTTCCACGGTCAGCTCGCGCGCCGCGGCATCGAACGACGCCGGCACCGTCAGGATGATCTCCTGCGCTTCGAGCTTGTGCTCGGGAATCGCGTTCGTCGGCACGGCGTTCCACGCCTCGGCCATGTGCTTCAAGTAGCGCGTGCACGCATCGACGGGGGAAATCTTGCGGTCGGTCTCGCCGGCGCGGAAGGGGAGGATCGGGGCTTTGCGATCGCACCCCGCGTGACCGAGCCACGACTTGGCGCTGCTGACCAACCGCGTCGGCACCTTGGCCCCGAAGTTCTTGGCGAACTCGCCGACGCTGAAATCGCGGTTCGCATCCCACGGCAGCTTGAGCGCCCCCGCCGGTTGCTCGTTCGTCCCCGGCAGGTAAAGCGACGACGGTAGCAAGCTGCGCTCGGCGACTTCGCCGGGGTTCACGACTTGGGGGATGGCGAACGTCTGGCACTTCAAGTCGCCGCCGGCGCCGGTGTCGACGAAGGCGAGGGCGCTGTTGGTGGTGCCGAGATCGATACCGATGACGAACCGGGTTTGCATCGCGGGGTCCAAGGAGAATCGAATGCCGGGCTTGCACTCACCGATTGTACGCGACTCAAGGCGTGGCGATTCGCAGCACCTTGCCATTGGATTGGATGATGTGCCAGCCTTCCGTGACGCGCTCGATGCGCTCGCCCGGATAGAGCAGAATGATTTCTACCGCGCGGAGCACGTCGGGGTCGGGCCACTTCTGTCCCGCGGAGACTTGTTGAGGAAGGAAGCGATTCGTCAAGACGGGCAACTTCGCGGTGCCGACATCGGCGGGGAGCAAGACCCCGTGACGGTCGATCACGCGGCGCTCGGAACCCGAGCCGACGAGCACGACCAACGCCGGCTCGCGGAACTTCAATTCGGCCCGGATCGCCCCCTGTTTCGTCACGGTGACAGCGCCCGCTTCCAGTACCCAGGGATGCTTGCGGAACGCCGCTTTGAGATTCTCACTCAGTTTCGGATCGACCGATTGCAGTGTCTCGGGGAGATCGCTGAGGAAGCGGACTTCGGTGAGGAAAGTTTTGCGATCCTGACCCGGAGGGGCGGCGGTTTCGATGTCGGCGAAGGCGACGGTATACCGCGCTTGCGGGGTGACTACGGTCCCCGCTTTCGAGCCGAACCATGCGATGCCGGCCAGGACGCCGAATGCCAGCGACAGTGCCAGAAATGCTTTCGCCGCGGTTTTGAGGAGGTGCCAGCCGGGGCCGTAGGCAGGCGGGCGCTTGTGGAATTTGGGCTTGGCCATTCGCGGCGTCACCAGACGTTGAGTTCGCGTTCCAAGGTCACGCCGGCGGAGTCCTTGACCTTGGTGCGGACGTGGTCGATCAGCTTCAGCAAATCCTTGGCCGTGGTGCCCGGGTGCGCGATGGCGTAGTTGCCGTTGCGGTCGCTGATCTCGGCGCTGCCGACGCGGAACTTGGCGAGGCCGGCGCGTTCGATCAGGGCGCCGGCGCTCTGCCCGGCGGGATCGCGGAAGAGGCGAACGCCCGCTTGGAAGCTGAGCGGCTCGGCCGCCTTGCGGATGATCCAAGCCCGCCGCATCCGCTTCAGCAGAGCCGGGGGTTTCTCGGGGGTGAGTTCGAATTCGACCCAGAGGATGACCGGTTCGTCGAGGTCGCTGGTGTGGTCGCCGAAGGTGAGTTCGTCGCGGGTGCGGATGGTTTCGAGGGCGTCGTCGTTGAGCACCGCGACGCGGCGGACGCAGGAACCGATCTCGCCGCTGCGGTCGCCGACGTTGCAGCGGACGCTGCCGCCGACGGTGCCGCGGATGCCGACGAGCGTTTCCAACCCGCCCAGCTCGGCCCGCACCGACTCGGCGATCAGGTCGAAGAGTTGGGCGCCCCCGGCGGCGCGGATCGATTTGCCCTGCGTTTCAATCGCGGAGAATTCGGGGCCGGTGAGCCGCATCACAACTCCCGGCACCGGGTCGTCGTTCACGAGTAGGTTGAATCCGCCGCCGAGCATGCGCAGCGGGATCGCTTTGGTTTTGCAGTAGCGGAGTACAGCTTTGAGTTCGTCGGTCGTGCGCGGTTGGACGAGGCACTCCGCCGGCCCGCCGATGCGCAGGTGCGTATACGGCGCGAGCGGTTCGCGCCGTTTGGTGATTTCGGGGAAAGCTTCTTGCAGAGGCATTTCGGATTTGGGATTGCGGATTTCGGATTGGAAGAAACGGAACGGGATTGCGGACACCGAATTGAATGCTTGTTTTCAATCCGAAATCCGCAATCCCAAATCCGCAATGGCATCAACCCGCCGGATCTTTGCCGTCGATCCACGGACCTGCGAGCTTCTGGTATTCGGGCGGGGTCAGGGTGCTGCCCTTGTCGCCGCCGGTCCAGCCGATGATCTGGTTGGGCTTGCCGCGGGCCTTGCTGCGCGCTTCCCATTGGGCCGCCCAACTCGCGTCGGCATCGACCGGCTTGCGGGCTTCCTTGTCCCAGAAGAGGGCCTTGCCTTGGCGGTAACTCTGGGCGCCCATGTTCACGGTGGTGAACGCGGCGGCGCCGAGGGCCGGGGTGCTGAAGGTATCCTGGCTCTTGTCCTGGATGCACTGCAGGTGGTTGACCCAGAGGGCGTAGGTGTCGTCGCCCTTCAAGCCGCCCGAGACGAACTCGCCGTCTTTGGGGATGTCGCCGCCCGGGCCTTTCGGCGTGCCACCGATGCCCTGGGGGAGGATCGTATAGCCGAACTCGCGCGGGGACTTCGGATCGTCCTTCTTGATCGGCTTGCTCTCGAAGACGAGCGTGCCGGTGTGGCCGCGGATGACTTCTTCGATGCGGTGATCGTTGGCCATGCTCGCGGTGATGATGACTTGGCAGCCCTCGTCGTAGTCGGCGACCACCGTGGCCACGTCGGGCACATCGCGGGTGTCGTACTCCATGTAGATGCCGCCGGCGCCGACGACGCGCTTCGGATAGCGGAGCCCCATTGCGGCGATGAGGTGGGTCGTCTGGTGGACGAAGAGGTCGGTGAACATGCCGCCGCCGAACGGCCAGTAGCAGCGCCATTGGCCGAAGATGGCCCGGTC
>JAYTBD010000513.1:0-4041 GCA_043737155.1 Fimbriiglobus sp.
ATTTGGCTGACCGTACTCGTGACGCTGTTCCTGTTTGCCTACCTGCTCGTGGCGCTGCTGCGCCCCGAACGGTTCTAGGGAAATGCAGAACGCAGAATCGAGAGTGCAGAGTCGAAGTCCGCATTCCGTTCCGACCGCTCTGCATTTTGCACTTTTCATTCTGTACTGGACTCCCCCATGTGGTTGCTGCCCTTGCTAATCGTCGCGACGACCGTGCTGCTCTCGGTTCCGGTGGGGCGCTATCTCACTTGGCTCATGGACGGCAAATACAAACCGGCGGCGCCATTCCGCTGGTTCGAGCGGCGGCTCGACACCGGCCCCCAGAGCTGGAAGCAGTACGCCGTCAGTCTGCTGCTGTTCAACACGGTCATGTTCGTCTTCGGCTACTTGGTCCTGGCGCTCCAGCCGCACATGCCGTTGAACCAGAAGGATGCGGTCTTCGCCGACGGTAAAGGGATGCTCAGCCCAACCACGATCTTCAACACGGCGACTTCGTTCCTCACGAATACCAACCTCCAGCACTACTCGGGTGAGCAGCACCTGTCGTACTTCTCGCAGCTCGTGTTCATCGTCTGGAACATGTTCACGTCGGCCGCGGTCGGGTTCGGCGTCCTCGCCGCGATCACCTGCGGCCTCCGCGGCGACGCCCACATGGGCAACTTCTACCTCGATATGTGGCGCGTGGTGGTCTACGTCTTCGTGCCGTTCAGCGTCGTCACCGGCATCGCGCTCATCGCAGCCGGGATGCCGATGACTTTGGAACCCTCGGCCGAAGTACAGATGGTCCAAGTCGCCGCGATGGGGACGAACGACGACGGCACCGCCAAGCCGCAGGTGATCGCCCGCGGGCCGGTCGCGGCGGTATTGCCGATCAAGCACTTGGGCACCAACGGCGGTGGCTGCTTCGGCGCCAACTCGGCGCACCCGTTCGAGAACCCGAGCGCGTGGACCAACGTGCTCGAGTGCGTCAGCATCCTGATTTTCCCGTTCTCGCTCGTCGTGATGTTCGGGCGGATGCTGGGTCAACCGAGGCATGCCGCGGTGATTTATTCGGTAATGATGTCGATGTTCATCGCCATGATCGTTTGGGCGGTGATGAACGACACGGCCAAGCCCAACCCGGCCTTCACGGCCCACCCCGAGTTCAAGGTGGAGGTTCCGGGTCAGGATGAAAAAGTCATTCCGCCGTTGGGCGCGCTCCCCGTGGACCAAGAAGGACTCGGCAACTTGGAAGGCAAGGAGCTGCGCTTCGGCCCGTCGGCCGGGCCCACGTTCTCGGCCGTCACCACCGCCGTCACGTGCGGGTCGGTGAACTGCATGCACGACAGCTTGAACCCGCTGGCCGGGATCACCCCGCTAGTCGGGATGCAGCTCAACTGCGTCTTCGGCGGCAAGGGCGTCGGGATGGTGAACATGCTCATCTACCTCATCGTCGGCGTCTTCCTCGCCGGGCTCATGGTCGGCCGGACCCCGGAGTACTTGGGCAAAAAGATTGAAGCGCGCGAGATGAAGCTGGCGATGCTCGCCCTGCTCATCCATCCGATCCTGATCCTCGGGCCGACGGGCCTGTTCGCGGCGCTCGACTGGGGCAAAGCGGCGACCAATAACCCGGGCGCCCACGGCTTCAGCGAGATCCTGTACGAGTTCAGCTCGTCGAGCGCGAACAACGGCTCCGGCTTCGAGGGGCTGGCCGACACCCACGGCTTCAACGACCCCAAGAAGAACCTCTCGACGCCGGCGACCTACGCGGTTCACTGGGACATCGCCACCGGGCTGGTGATGCTGCTGGGCCGATTCATTCCGATCATCGCACCGCTCGCCTTGGCTGGCTACTTGATGAAGAAGAAGCGGGTGCCGTTCACCTCAGGGACCCTGCGCACGGACACGGTCACCTTCGGGTTCGTCCTACTGGGGACGATCCTGCTGGTCGGGGCGCTGCTGTTCCTCCCCGCGCTGGTACTCGGGCCGGTCGCCGAGCACTTGGGGCCGATGCCGTTCGGTCGATAGCACGCAGCGCAGAACGCAGAACAAAGAATGCAGAGTGGAAGCATCGCTGCGCTCGACCACTCTGCATTCTGCACTCTCGACTTTGAATTTCTCCGAGGTCTACGATGTCCACCGCCGATGCCAAAGAAGCCCGTAAGCTGAGCCGACGGACGAGCCTCTTCGCCCCCAAACTGCTGAAGCAGGCGCTGCGGCAAGCGTTCGTCATGCTCCGTCCCGATCGGATGTGGAAAAACCCCGTCATGTTCGTGGTCGAAGTCGGCACCGCCCTTTCGATCATTTACACGGTCGTGAAGATCTTCGACCCCGGTTCAACTCAGGCGTCGCTCGGTTACCTGATCGCGCTCGACGTTTGGTTGTTCCTCACGGTGCTATTCGCCAACTTCGCCGAAGCGCTGGCCGAGGCCCGCGGCAAGGCCCAAGCCGATGCTTTGCGCAAGACTCGCCAAGACACGCCCGCATTCCGTGTTCGAAGCGGCGACGCCGAGGCCGCACTGCACGCGGCGCCATCGGCGTTCGAGTCCATTGGATCGACGGACTTGAAAGAAGGCGACACCGTTGTGGTCGACGCCGGCCAGATGATCCCCGGCGACGGCGAGATCGTCGCCGGCGTGGCGAGCGTCGACGAATCGGCCATCACCGGCGAGAGCGCCCCGGTCGTGCGCGAGGCCGGCGGCGACCGCAGCGGCGTGACTGGCGGTACTAAAGTGCTCTCGGACCGCATCGTCATCCGCATCACGTCGTCGGCCGGGAAGTCGTTCCTCGACCGCATGATCGCCCTCGTCGAAGGAGCCGCCCGGCAGCGGACGCCAAACGAGATTGCCTTGTCGCTCGTCCTCTCGGCGTTCACGCTGATCTTCCTGATTGTGGTCGCGGCGCTCTGGCCGATGGCCGCGAACGCCGAAGCGTACATGGCCGGTTACCTCGGTGTGGACGAATTGAAGAGCTTGGGCACCGACATCCCGACGCTCGTGGCACTGCTCGTTTGCCTGATCCCAACGACCATCGGCGCATTGTTGGCCGCCATCGGCATCGCCGGGATGGACCGGGCGCTGCGGGCCAACTTGATCGCCAAGAGCGGCAAAGCCGTGGAAGTTGCCGGCGACATCGACACTCTGCTGCTCGACAAGACCGGCACCATCACGATGGGCAACCGCAAGGCGACGCGGTTCATTCCGCTCGGTGATAGGCCCGCCGTGGAGGTCGGGCAATTGGCCGCGCTGTCGAGCGCGTCCGACTTGACGCCCGAAGGGAAGAGCATCGTCGAACTCTACCGCGGCATACCGGGGACGACCTCGACTCAGATACCGAACGGTGCCAAGTTCGTCGAATTCACCGCCCAAACGCGGATGAGCGGGATCGATCTGCCGGATGGCCGGGTGATCCGAAAAGGCGCGTCCGACTCCGTGTCGAAGTACGCCCAAGCCCAAGGCGGCACTCTGCCCGCGCGGCTGAAGGAGCAGGTGGACGCCGTCGCCTCGCAAGGGGCCACACCGCTGCTGGTGGCCGACGGCAACCGCATCGTCGGCATCGTGGTGCTCGAAGACATCTTGAAGCCGGGCATCAAGGAGCGCTTCGAGCGGCTCCGCAAGATGGGCATCCGCACCGTCATGGTCACCGGTGACAACCCGTTGACAGCGAAGAGCATCGCCGAGCAAGCGGGCGTCGACGACTACATCGCCGAGGCCACCCCGGAAGCGAAACTCGCCTACATCCGCAAGGAACAACAAGGCGGTCGGCTCGTGGCCATGATGGGCGACGGTACCAACGACGCCCCCGCCCTCGCCCAAGCCGACCTCGGCGTCGCCATGAACTCGGGCACCCAAGCCGCCAAGGAAGCCGGGAACATGGTCGATCTCGACAGCGACCCGACCAAGCTCATCGAAGTCGTCGAGATCGGCAAGCAACTGCTGATGACCCGCGGGGCGCTGACGACGTTCAGCATCGCCAACGACTTGGCCAAGTACTTCGCCATCGTACCGGCTCTGTTCGCGGGCACGCTGCCTTGGTTGAAGCGGCTCGACTTCATGAACCTGA
>JAYTBD010000514.1:0-4036 GCA_043737155.1 Fimbriiglobus sp.
GGACCCCGGGCGTGGATCCAATCCTCGTGCGCTTCCGCTTCCAACAGGCCATCTTCGACCAACCCCGAAAGCAAGGCGCGCGCGTCCTTCTCGGGCATCTCCCAAGTTTTGGTCACGACCCGCGATTCGATTCCGGTGAACGCTCGGGGCTTGTACGAGTATTCGACCTTCCCGCCCTTGGTCACGGTGAGCACGACGGTCGCGTCGAAGAAAAACCCCTTCGTGAATACGTACTGCAACCGGTCGAGGGTCTCCGCTTTGGGAGTCGCCTCGGCATCGGCAGCACCGGCGTTGGCCGCGAGTGCGCCGACCGAGAGAAGCCCGAAAACTATCCGGCGGAGCATCGGAACCATGGCCATTCCTCGTCCTGTCGACGCGAGTTTGTGAATGGAAGAAATTGTACCCGTGACCGCAGCGGTACGCTGTCACACGTCTGTAACGGCCGCGATTGCATCACGCCGCCCGCTTGCGCGTGTCGACGGCGATCCGCGCGAGGGGGACATGGCGGGCCGTCATTCCGTTGACCAGGCGCAGATCGGCCATCTCGGCCGGGTTGTCCCCGTTGGCGACCGGTTGGATCTCGGCCCGCACGCGCGCGCCGCGACGGAAGGCGACCTGCCGCATCCGGCCGGGGGCGCTCTCCACTTCCGCGAACCAGTCTTGCACGAATACGATGTTGTCCGCCATGGAAGCCTCCGTTGAACGACCGACGCCGTCATCGGGCGCCGCGGACGCGGAATGCCATAAATCACGGCGGCTGTAAAGGAGGGAATCGGAGGGGTGTAGCAACATTTCTCGAAGTTTGACAACGGCCCGAATTCCGGGCCGACCTACGTTTGACTTCCGAAGTCCGGCTTCGACTTCGGAAGTCGTCGAGAGTGGGCGACTCCCGAAACTCGAACTCCCCGAAAGGATTTCCGAAGTCGAAGCCGGACTTCGGAAGTCGGCGCGGTGTCGGCGTACCCGAAGCGCACTCGCTCTGAAGCCGCGGATCGAGTACACTTTCCCAACGGCTCCCGCCTCCTTTCCAATATGAGTCATCCCGATGCCGCACGTCGTTCGCCTCCTCGCCTCCGTTGCGATTTGCTTCCTCGCCGCGTCGGCGCGGGCGGAGCCGGAGGAGCTGTTCGTCGAAGCGCTGAGTTCCCCCAAAAATTTCGTGCGCGGCGAGTACAAAGCGGTCCGCGCCGTGATGGCCACTTACTTCGAAAAGAAGTACGACGCCGAGATCCGCGCCGCCTTCGACTCCGATTACGACGCGATCGCCAAGTTCTTCAAAGACAACCCGGACATCCGCGACACCCTTTACACGGCCCTCGATCCGAATGACGACCAGATCGACGAGGCGCTGAAGATCTTCCGCGAGATCTACAAACTCGGGCCGGAGAAGCTCAAAACGCACGCGAATCTGGCGATTGCCATTTGCGTCGTCTGGGACAATCCGAAGCCCATCTACGATTACACCCAGCACCAGACCCGGACGCGGAGCAAGCTCCCGGTCGACCCCATGACCATCGGCTGGAAAGCGAACTACGAATTCTTGCTCTCCCACGAGAGCGAACTCAAAGGCGTGGTGCAGAATCTGCCGTGGGAATTCCTCGTCCACATGGTCAACAACCGGACGCCGGAAGCCGAGCGCGAGTGGGCGATCAAGACCTATATCAAAAACCGCGCGGGCATCGGGGCGACTTACAAAGAGATCGTTTACGACTACGAAATGCTTCGCACCGAACAGGCGAACGGATTCGGCAAATCGATCTGCCGGATCACCGGCCAGGATTACACGCTGGCAGGCATCCGGAAATACGGCGGCGTCTGCGCCCACCAAGCGGACTACGCGGCCCGCGTCGCCAAGAGCATCGCCGTGCCCGCGGAATACGTGTGGGGAGGCGGCAATAGCGGCACCAACCACGCCTGGGTCATGTGGGTCGAACTCAAGAGCGTCACCAAGGAGAAGATCGACTTCTCGCTGATGTCGGAGGGGCGCTACTTCGGCGACCAGTACTACATCGGCAAACTCAACGACCCCAAGAGCGGCAAGCCGATCACCGACCGCGACATGGAACGCCGGCTCGTCACCATCGGGGCCGCGCCGTTCAACGCCCGCCACGCCGACCTGCTGATGCGGATGTACCCGCACTTCAAAGAAAAGAAGGCGCTCACCCCGAAGCAGCAGCTCGCCTTCGTCCGAAACATGTTCGAAATCTTCCCGCACTGCGAGCGGGCGTGGAACGAACTCGCCATCATCGCGAAGGACGGCGAGACCATCAGTCCGATCGACGCGGTCACACTCGCGAACCGCGTCTTCACGAGCTTCTCGAACTTCCCGGACTACAGTTGGTCCCTCTTCGACCCGCTGTTGACGAGCCAAAAGGACAAAGCCCAGCGGAGCGCGGTCTACGAAAAGGCCGTGTTGAAGTACGAACTCCTCGGCCGGCCCGACTTGGCTTGCGAATGCCGCATCAAATGGGCCGAGTATTTGGAAGAGGCCAAGGACTATAAACGGGCCGCGGACGGGTTGGCGCAGACGATCAGCAAGTTCCCCTCCGAGGGTCGCTACGTCCCGAAGGTGCTGGACAAGCTGGCCGAGATCTGCGCGAAGTACAAGGACGGCACCAAGAAGCTGGCGAAGTTTTACTTGGAGTTCCTGCAACTCATCCCCAAGACGCGCGGCGACGAAGTGACGGTCTACGCCGTGAAGGTCCACGAACAGGCCCACAAGTTCTTCGAGACGAACAGCATGCCGAAGGAAACCGCCCTCGTCGCCGCGGAACTGGCCAAGCTGAGGCGGATGAAGGGCGGGAAGTGAAAAAAAGGAAGCCCCCGGGATGGGGGCTTCGCGATCGGAGTGGAGCGGATGACTACTGGTGCATTGCAGCGCAATCGATTTGTTACTGACGGTCAGGTAATGAATGCCATCGTAATCTTCGCCCCAAAGGGGCCGACTTATACAGCCCAGGGCGGAAGCCCTGGGTCGGGATGCGCATTGCCTCCGCCCCGAAGGGGCCGGCGTAAGTTCGGCCGACCACGCCGGCCCCTTCGGGGCGCATGACATGCGACCCTGTACCCAAGGCTTCCGCCCTGGGCTGTATAAGTCGGCCCCTTTGGGGCGAAGATTACGATGGCATTCATTACCTGACCGTCAATAGCCGGACGCGACTGCTGCGATTCGGTCGACTCAGTTTGTCCGGGTCATCGAGCAACCGGTTTGTAGCCGTCGCTGGCGCGTCCGGCTAACAAATCAGCCGCAACGGACCACTACTTCGCGTTCGATTTTGGCAACGGCGGTCCGTCGAGTTTGAAATCGGCGTCTTTGGTTCCCGCGGCGGGCACTTCGAACTCGAGCTTCGATTCGCTATTGTACTTCGCCGGAATCGGTTGCGCGGGCAACTTCGAACCCCCTTTGACGGCGGGCACGACCACATCCGATTCGTTGTCCGGCGCTTCCCCGGCTTTCGGCGGAAAGGCGATTCGCACCCGGTGTTTGCCGACGAGTGCCCCCTTCGTCGGCGATGGGGTCGATGCTTCCAAGGTGTACCGGCCGTTGTCGTCGGTCATGGCGAATGAACCCACGCCGCCGGTATCCATCCCGGTCGTGGCCATCGGCTGAAACATGACTTGCACGCCCTTCAACGGTTCGCCGTTGTACGTGACGACCCCGGACACCGGGACGTAGTTCCCCCCGCTCCCGCAACCGGCGAGCGTCGCCAACACTACTGCGACGGCCGCGGCTTGCAATCGAGACATCGCGAGATCCTCGATTGGGGTTAAGGGATGAGGGCGACTTCGCCGCCGGCGATGGTCGCCATGTTGCAGAGCAAGTTCATATCCACCGATTGCGGAATGAACCGTACCGAGCCGTCCGCCATGGCCCAGTTGCCGCCGTTGGTGTGGAAACTGCCGAACGACCGCCGGCAGGGGCGATTGTCCAACCCCAGCGCCGCCGAAATTTGCTCGCAGCGCGTGAAGTCGTTCATGTACGTGTGGCTGGCCGGATGGACCGACGACTGGTTGTACGAGGTGTAGGTGTAGGCCC
>JAYTBD010000515.1:0-4034 GCA_043737155.1 Fimbriiglobus sp.
GGGCACCCACAAGGGGTGCCCCTACGGCTGATGGGGGGGTGTGATAACTTGCAGCGGTCGCCCCAATAGGTCACGCTCCGCGTGACGCGCTTCCCGCGATCAACAAAGCTGAGTTCCCGACCGGCGTCACGCGGAGCGTGACCTACGAAATGGGACCAACTCGAAGGAGCACCGAAGCTCGATGCGACAACCGTGTCCGAGAGTACCCTCGGTTTGCTCACCGATTCCTTCCGATTATTCACATTGTGCTTGTTATGCCGAGATCGCGCGCATAATTTTATCACGGGACGGATCGGTCTGGCCACCCAGGACTACCTCTCCCAATCGGCCCTCTCACCTTTTCGGAGTTCGCATCATGCGTTGGACGATAACTTCTCTTTTCTCCCGCCCGAAGGCGGTTGCGAAAAAACGCACCCCGCACCGCAATGCGCTGCGGTTGGAAACACTCGAAGACCGGCTGACCCCGGCCGGGTTCTTCCTCACCGGCGTCGGCGGGTTCACCAACCCCGCCGAGCCGAATTTGCGCGTCTACGATTCGACCGACCCCGCCGGCGGGTCGCAATCGTTCCTCCAACCGCCCGGTGACATCGGTTCGTTCCCCGGCTTCTCCGGCTCGGTCCGCGTCGCCACCGGCGACATCAACGGCGACGGCATCGGCGACTTCATCACGGCCCAAGGCAACGGCTTCGGCAGCGGTTCGCGGGTGCGCGTCTTCGACGGCAACAGCGCGCTCTTCAGCGGCACCGCGGTCGAGATCGCCAGCTTCTTTGCCTACTCGGACGCGGCC
Source organism: Fimbriiglobus sp. (assembly GCA_043737155.1). Taxonomy (GTDB): domain Bacteria; phylum Planctomycetota; class Planctomycetia; order Gemmatales; family Gemmataceae; genus JALHQU01. The sequence continues at coordinate 788 of JAYTBD010000515.1, forward strand.
GGGCCATCGCAGAACCCGGGCTTCAGTGGCGGAGTCTTCGTCGCCAGCGCCGACTTCAACGGCGACGGCTTCGACGAAATCGTCACCTCGGCCGGAGCGGGTGCCCGCGGGCACGTCAAGGTCTTCAACTTCAACGTCGGCGGCGTGTTCCAAAGTAACACCCCACAACTGCGCAGCTCTTTCTACGCTTACACGGACTTCGCCGGCGAAATCCGCGTCACCACGGCGTTTTTCGGCGGCAACACGTTCCTGGTCACCGGCTCGGGTGCCGGCACGACCCAGTCCGATGTCCGCGTTTACCAGAACGCCTTCAACATCGGCCAAATCCCCGACCTCACGTTCGTGGCCCCGATCTCCCAACTCTTCCCGTTCCCCGGGTTCAACGGCGGCGTCTCGGTCGCCGCGGGCGATGTCGACGGAGACGGCAACGACGAGCTGTTCGTCTCGCAGAACGCCGGCGGCACCGGCCTCGTCAACGTCTTCAGCGCGGGCAATCTCAGCGTGCCGCAGGCCCAGTTCACGGCGTTCAACGGCTTCACCGGCGAGGTCCGCTTGGGCGCCGCCGACGTGGACGGCGACGGCCGCGACGAAGTGCTGACCTCCACCGGCAGCAGTCCCGGCGCCGGCGGCGCCCACGTGAAAGCTTGGAGCGTCACCGGCGGCGTCGCGACCGAGATCCGCAGCTTCTTCGCTTACGAGGGCTATATCAACGGCGTCTTCCTCAGCACCAACGACTACAACTGGGGGCAAGGCTTCTCCAATACGACTCCGATCAACCTCACCGACGGCACCGTCACCTTCACATCGTCGACTTTGATCGTCGATCCGCGGACGGCCGTCGATACGCTGCGTCCGACTTCGATCTCGGTCATCTTGAACATCCCGAACCTCGCCGGGGCGGCCAACACCGACATCGACGTCTTCCTGCGGCATCCGAACGGCGCGCAGTTGGAACTCTTCAGCGACGTGAACAGCAACGGGGACGGGTTCCAAATCGTCCTGACGGATACCGCGAGCGACATACTCTCCGCGGGGACATCCTCCACGCCCGCCAACTCGATTCTCACCGGCACCTTCCGACCGGAAGGCGGAGGTTCCCTGATCGGCACGTTCGGCGCGTTCTCCACGGCCGGGACTTGGACGCTCCTCATCCGCGATCAATTCGGCGGGGACACGTACCAACTCGCCAGCTGGTCATTGGTGTTCACCTACTGAACTCGGCATGCCGACATTTCGGAGGGCGGGCTGAGTCTGCGATTGCCACCGCATCACAGACTCGGACCGCCCTCCGAAAGCTATACTTGTCGGTGATTCGCGTTTTGGTTATGTACATCCGGATGAGACCTATCGTTGCGCACGAATGAATGGACCTTCTCCCCGTCACTTTTCGGAACTTGCAACATGCGCAGAATGATAGCTTCTCTCTTCGCCCGATCTAGAACGGCCATGAAAATACCAATTCCCCACCGGAACATTCTCCGACTGGAAGCCCTCGAAGACCGGCTGACGCCGGCCGGGTTCTTCCTCACCGGCGTCGGCGGTTTCACCGACCCCGCCGAGCCGAATTTGCGCGTCTACGATTCCACCGACCCCGCCGGCGGGTCGCAATCGTTCCTCCCGCCCGGCGACATCGGCACCTTCGCCGGTTTCTCGGGTTCGGTCCGCGTCGCCACCGGCGATATCAACGGCGACGGCATCGGCGACTTCATCACGGCCCAGGGCGACGGCGCCGGCAGCGGCTCCCTGGTGCGCGTCTTCGATGGCAACAGCACGCTGTTCAGCGGCTCCGCGGTCGCAATCGCCAACTTTTTCGCCTACTCGGACTCGGCCGGGGCATCGCAGAACTCGGGCTTCGGCGGCGGCGTCTTCGTCGCCAGCGCCGACTTCAACGGCGATGGCTTCGACGAACTGGTCACCTCGGCCGGGGCGGGCGCGCGCGGGCACGTCAAGGTCTTCAACTTCAACTTCGGCGGCGCGTTCCAAGGCAACACCCCGCAATTGCGCAGCTCCTTCTACGCCTACACCGACTTCGCCGGCGAAATCCGCGTCACCACACTGTTCTTCGGCGGCAGCACGCTCCTCATCACCGGCTCGGGCGCCGGCACCTCGCAGTCGGACGTGCGCGGCTATGAAAACGCCTTCGCCATCGGCGAAATCCCAGACGGCACCTTTGTGCTCCCGGCCAGGCAAATCTTCCCGTTCGCGGGCTTCAACGGCGGCGTCTCCGTAGCCGCGGGCGATACCGACAACGACGGCTTCGACGAACTGTTCGTCTCGCAGAACGCCGGCGGCACCGGCCTCGTCCGCGTCTACAAAATCGACAACTTGGCCACGCCAATCGTCGAGTTCACCGCCTTCGGCGGCTTCCTCGGCGAGGTCCGCCTCGGCGCCGCCGACGTCAACGGCGACGGTGAGGTCGAGGTGCTGACCAGCACCGGTAGCAGCCCCGGCGCCGGCGGGGCCCACGTCAAGGCCTTCGACATCACCGGCGCCGCCGCGAACGAACTGCAAAGCTTCTTCGCCTACGAGGGCTACATCAACGGCGTGTTCCTGAGCACCAAGGACTTCGCCTGGGGCCAGAACTTCTTCAACACCACGCCGGTGAACTTGACCGACAACAACCCGGGTGGCACCCAGTTCAGCGAGATCAGCGTGGACACCAAGTCCTCCGTCGATCTGCGGCCGCGGACCGTGACCGTGGCACTCAACATCACGGCGCTCGCCGGGGCCGACAACAACGAGGACCTCGAATTCATCCTCGCCTCGCAGACCGAAACATACATCGCGCTCTTCGCGCGCGTCAACGACAACGGGTCGGGGATGCAAATCCTCCTCTCCGATTTCGGCTCTACCCGCATCATGGACAGCACCCCTGCCGCCGCCCCGCTCACGGGGACCTTCCAAACCGAAAACGGGCCGCTGCTGAACTCGACCTTCGGGGTCGCCAGCGTCCGCGGCGTATGGACGCTGGGCTTCCGCGACGCCGCCTCTGGCGACCTCTACCAACTCACCTCGTGGGCCCTCGGCTTCACCTTCTAAAAGTTGCCCGCCGGACGCCGGCGCCGTACAATTGTCATGCGCCGACCAACGCTCCACTATTCGCCGCCCGGCGGGTTCGGAGCGTTGGCGCGTTTCTCGCCCGCTCCCCACGAGTGTTTGTTCATGGCCAAAGAAGAAGCGATCGAAGTCGAAGGTCGCGTCAAAGAAGCCCTCGCCAATACGCAATTCCGCGTCGAACTCGACATCG
>JAYTBD010000516.1:0-9683 GCA_043737155.1 Fimbriiglobus sp.
GGTGAACAATCCCGTCGGGTTCGAAACGCGCTCGAAGAAATGCTTCCCCTGCTCGCGCAAGTCACCGTGCTCAAAGAGCGCGACCACCGAACCGGCGGGGAAGTAATCGAGCAGAAACCCGAGCCCACCCCGGCCGGCGTGCGGATCGAACGCGCCGAGGATGAGGAGTTCGTTCACCTTGTCGAGGCTGCGCTGGGTCTGCGCGGCGAAGTGGCGGATCGATTCCAAATCATCGCCGAAGAATTCGAGCCGGACCGGGTCGGTGGCATCGGGCGGGAACAGGTCGAGGATGCCGCCGCGCTTGCCGAACTCGCCGGGGAACTCGACGGAATCGACCCGCTGATACCCGGCTGTCAGCAGCCACGCCGCGAGTTCGTCGGGCGGCAGCGTTTGGCCGACCTTCAAGCGCCGGCCGCGCTTGGCGAGTTCGTCCCGCAGCGGCACCGATTGCAGCACCGCCGCGAACGGGGCCAGCACCAACTTCGGCGGGGTTGTCCCGGCGAGATTCTGCAGGACGCGCAAACGCGCGCCGGTCTCGGGGGCGATCTTACCGGCCTTCTCGACCGGCGGCCACGTTTCGTAAGCGGGGAAGACGGCCGGGCGTTGGCCGAACGTGGCGAGATCCTCGGTCCACGGTCCGATATCGGTGAGGTTGGGGACGACGAGTAGCACCGTCGCTGCGGCTTCCCCCGCGAGCGCGGCCACCGCAAGTGCCGCCGAGGATCCCCAGGCGCCGTCGATTCCCCCGGCTTGCTTCGCGGTCAGCGCCGCGCGCAGGGGTGCCCAACCCGGCAGCGCCGCGAGCCGGGCGGGGAGTTCAGGGAGTGTCGGAACCGCATCGACCCGAGCCATACGCGGTTATGATAGGCCGGCGAGCCGGGTCGCGTAAGCGCCCGAAGTGTGGAAATCTCCGGGCGCTTACGCAACCCGGCTCGGTGGCTCGCGCACGATTGTCGTAAACTGTACAATTAGCGCGATTATCCGGGTTCTCGCGGGTCGATGAAAGGTACCATTCGATGCGCAGAGGGTTGAGCGGCCGGTCGATCCTCGTCACCGGCGCATCCCGCGGCATCGGTCGTCGGGTCGCGGAGCGATTGGGAAAACTCGGGGCAAGGTTGGTCGTCGCCGCGCGTTCCGAAGACGAACTCGCGTCGCTCGTGGACGGCATCCGCGCCCACGGCGGCACGGCCGAAGCGGTGGCGGTCGATTTGACCGATCCACCGCAGCGGGAGTTGCTCGTGCTGACGGCACTCAAACGCTACGGCGGGCTCGACGTGCTAGTCAACGCTGCCGGGGTCGCGAGCTTCGGCGAATTCGCCACCTCGACCCCGCAGATCCTGCGGACGGTGATGGAGATCAACTTCTTCGTTCCGGCCGAGTTGATGCGCTTGACCCGCCCGCTCTTGGAAGCGAGCGCCCGGAGCGGTTATCCGGCAGCGATTCTGAATCTCGCGAGCATCTGCGGACGGTGCGGGATCCCGAGCTTGCCGGAGCACTGCGCGAGCAAGCACGCGTTGGTCGGGTTGACCGAAACGCTGCGGGCCGAGTATTCCCGCTTCGGGATCGACGTGCTGCTGGTGCTGCCGGGGGTCGTGCAGTCCGACGATCTCCAACGCCATCTGATTCGCAACGAGGGGAAGATCTACTTGAACTTCGAAAACGCTCAGAAGGCGGACGAAGTAGCGGATGCGGTGGTGACGAGCCTGATCCGCAATCGCCGGGAGCGGGCGGTCGGGTTCGTGTCGCGGATGGTTTGGTGGTCGCGGCGCTTGTGGCCGCGGATTCTGCGCAGGGTGATGCAACGCAAGGTGGCGAAGTTCGCGGCGCGGTCGGGGAAGGGCTGAGCATGTGCGGCATCGCGGGGATGATCGACTTGGCCGGCGGGAAGCGCCACGCTCCGCGCGGGGCCGTCGCGCGCATGGCCAAAGCGATCCTGCACCGCGGGCCGGACGAAGACGGCTTTCTCGATCAGCCGGGAACGCATCTCGCCAGCATGCGACTCTCGATCGTCGGACTCGCCGACGGCCGGCAACCCATCTCCAACGAAGATGGCAGCGTCAGCACCGTCTTCAACGGCGAGTTCTACAACTACCCCGAAACGAAAGCGGCGCTCGAAGCCAAGGGGCACACCTTCCGCACCCACACCGACACCGAGTTGATTCCGCACCTCTGGGAAGAGCACGGCACCGACTTTTGGGAACACCTCCGCGGCCAGTTCGCCCTCTGCCTGCACGACCGCCGCACCGGCGAATTCGTCCTCGGCCGCGACCGCCCCGGCATCTGCCCGCTCTTCTACACCGTGAAGCGGATCGAAGGCTCGGATTGGTTATTGTTCGCCTCGGAAATGAAGGCGCTATTCGCATCCGGCTTCGTCACACCGCAGGCCGACCCAGCGGGACTGAGCCAAGTCCTCAGCTTCTTCGCCATCCCCGGTCCGGCGACTATGTTCCAAGGCGTCCACTGTCTGCTCCCCGGTCGGTATCTGCATTTGCGACCCGGTCGGGCCAGCGTCGCGGTCCAGACGCAGCAGCGCATCTACTGGGAAGTGAACTACCCGGACCGGGGCGAAGAGGATTACGGCGCCGACGAAACCAAAGTCGTCGATGAATTCGAGGAGGTGCTCTACACCGCGATCGAACGCCGGCTCCGGGCCGATGTCCCGGTGGTGTCGTATCTCTCCGGCGGCGTCGATTCCTCGCTCGTGGTCGCCATGGCCTGCCGGGCGCTCGGCCGGGCTATCCCCACGTTCACCGTGTCGGTGCAGAAGAAGGGGTTGAACGAAGAGAGCGAAGCGCTCCAAACCGCGAAGTTCCTCGGCTGCGCGCCGGTGATCGTGCCGTGCGGCGATGCGGAACTGCGCAGCCATTATCCGGAGTTGATCGCCGCCGCCGAGTGCCCCGTCATCGACACCTCCTGCTTGGGTCTGATGCACTTGGCGCGCTCGGTTCACCAACACGGCTATAAAGTCGCGTTGACCGGCGAAGGGGCCGACGAGTGGCTCGCCGGTTATCCGTGGTTCAAAATCAGCCGGTTGACGAAGTTCCTCGAAGCGGTACCGGGATTGGGCTACGCCGTCCGCAGCGGGGCCGCCAAGTTGATGGGTCAACCCGGCTTCCCGCGCGAAACTTACGAGCGGCCCGAGCATCTCCTCGGCGGCCGCAACGGTTGGCTCGACATCTACGGATTGATGAGCTTCAGCAAGCTCCGCTTCCTGACCGGCGACATGCGCACCGCCGTGCTGAAGCATTCGCCGTTCGACGACCTCGAACTGCCGACGCGGTTGAAGCGATGGCACCCGTTTCACCGCGGCATGTACCTCGGCGCCCGCGTGATGCTTGCCGGGCACCTGCTCAGTTCTAAAGGCGACCGCGTGGCGATGCACTCCTCCGTGGAGGCGCGCTACCCGTTCCTCGACGAGGACGTGGTCGCGTTCATGGCGAAGTTGCACCCGCGTTGGAAACTCCGCGGACTGCTGACCGACAAGTTCGTCGAGCGCAAAGTCGCCCAGCGCTGGTTGCCCAAGGACGTGGCGTGGCGGCGCAAGAAGATGTTCCGCGCCCCCATGGATAGCTGGTTCGGCAAAGGTCAGATTCCGATGCCGTGGATCGAGCAAGTGCTCTCGCCGGAGTCGCTGCGGAAATCGGGTTACTTCGACGCGAACGCCGTGCAGTCTGCCCGCACCCAGTTGGCCGGGATGCGCTCGCGTTCGATTGGCCGACCGGCGCTGGAGATGGGCCTGACCGCGGTGATGGCGACACAATTGTGGCACCATCTATTTTTGAAGGCGGACCTCTGCGAACTGCCGAGCGCGCTACCGACATCGCCGCTGGGGGTGGCCGCATGAGCTACGCCCTGCAAACGCTCTGGCACGAGAAGACCCGCTACGCCGCCGGCGTCGGGGCCGTCGCGTTCAGCGCCGTGCTCATCGTGCTCCAAGTGGGGCTGCTGCTCGGGTTGTTCGAGACCACCAGCATCCCCGTCGACCACACGAGCGCCGATATTTGGATCGGTTCGCAAGACGTCAAAAGCGTCGATCTCGGCGTGCCCATCGGCGTCAATTCGCACATGGCCCGCGTCACCGAGAAACCGGGCCTCCGCGGGCAGCCCGAATTGTTCCTGGCGAACTTCGCCAACCAAACCCGATCCGACGGCGGCATGGAGCGCTGCTTCATCCTCGGCAGCAGTCTCGATCCCGACGCCGCCGGCGCCGCCGACGTGCTCACCCCGGAACTGCGCGCCGCACTCACGATGCCGGACAGCATCGTCATCGACCAATCCGATCTGAAGCGCACCGGCCTGACGGGCATCGGGGACCGCACCAAAATCAACGGCGTCGAAGTCACGCTCGTCGGTACCGTGACGGGCATGAAAAGCCTCGCCGCGCCTTGGGTGATGTGCAGCTTGACGACGGCGCACAAGATCCTGGCGACGATGGTGCAGCCCGATCAAACGACGTATTTGCTCGCCCGCGCGGAGTCGCCGGAGCGGGCCAAGCAGATCGTGGACGAACTGAATGCCGAGTACCCGGAGATGAAGGCCCACACCGCCGACGAGTTCAGTTTCAGTTGCCGGTGGTACTGGCTCACGCGCACCAAGGCCGGCATCGCCATCGGCTACGCCGCGCTGCTGGGCCTGATGGTCGGCGCGGTCATCACGGCGCAAACGCTCTACAGCGCGACCATGGCATCGGCGCGCGAGTTCGCCACGCTACTCGCCCTCGGCATCCCGCGCAAGAAGATCTACGGCCTCGTCATGGAGCAATCGTTCTGGGTCGGCGCCGCCGGGATTGTGGTCGCCCTGCCGGTGGTGTATCTACTGTCGGTCGGGGCGGAAGCGGGCGGGGCCAAAGTCGTGCTGCGATGGGAGGTGCTGCTCGGCGCGGCCGTGCTCACGATCCTGACTTCGCTCGGCTCGGGGTTCTTCGCGCTGCGGTCCGTGCGGAACATTCAACCGATGAGTTTGCTGCGGTGATGGAGTGGAGTGACCAATGGTAAATGTCAATGGAATCGGGCCATTCTTCCGGCCTGAAAGGTCGGTTCTGTCAGCCCAGGTCGGAGTTGGCGGAGCCAACGGAGGCCTGGGTACCGGAAGGAGAAAGTCCCCCGGCCTGAAAGGCCGGTTCACGGCGAGCAATGAACCGGCCTTACAGGCCGAACGGAATTGATGTCCTCCCGACCCAGGCCTCCGCCGAGACGGCTCCGACCTGGGCTGGCAGAACCGGCCTTACAGGCCGGAAGAATGGCGCTATGACATTTGTCGATGGATGGTTTAGCTGCTTGCGCTCTGCGTGACGGAATTAAAATACGTCACGCCTAGCATGACCCGCGAAGGAAACCAATGCCGGAATCGTCGACCACTCCCGTGCTCCGAGCCGTCCGCATGTCGCGGTCGTTCGGCGACGGCGCGCTCCGCCGATTCGCGTTGAAGGATGTCTCGGTCGATTTATTCCCCGGCCAACTCGCCCTGCTCATGGGGCCGAGCGGCAGCGGCAAATCGACCCTGCTAGCGGTGCTTTCCGGATTGTTGCCGCCGGACAGCGGTCAAGTATTCGCACAAGATCGGGGCCAAACCGTCGATGTCTGGGCGATGTCCGAGAGCGAACGGGAACAGTTCCGCCTCCGCCACACCGGATTCATCTTCCAAGGGTATAATTTGTTCCCGGCGCTTTCCGCGCGCCAGCAACTGGAAATTGTGCTCAAATGGGGCGTGGGGCTCGACGGCACCGACGCCCGCCGCCGCGCCGATGAAATGCTCGATCGGCTGGGCATGGACAAGCAGAAATCGAAGAAGCCGGCGCAGCTCTCCGGCGGGGAGAAGCAACGGGTGGCCATCGGGAGGGCGCTCGTGAAGAACCCGACCTTCATCTTCGCGGATGAACCGACCAGCGCCCTCGACTGGGAGAACGGGCAGGTCGTGCTGGAGTTGCTGCGAGCCGCCGCCAAAGCCCGGGGTGCCTCGATCTTCGTGGTCTCGCACGACGACCGGATGAAAGAGTACGCCGACGTGATTTACCGCTTGAACGAAGGCCACCTCGAAGTCGAACACAAACCGGCGCCCCCCGCGCCGACCCCCAACCACCGGGAGGGCCACCGATGATCGCCGCGCGCCGCAAAGCACTGCCTTGGATTCTCGCCCTCGCCCTGCTGGCCTTCAGCTTCGTCGCGGCCAACCGCCTGCTGCACACGCAGGAAGGCAACGCCGGCGCCGGGCCGGACGCGCCCCCGAAGAAGGACGCGAAACCCGCCCTCCTGTCGACGGCCCACGGGCTGACCGTGCTCGGCACCGTCGATTCGCCCCTCGGGATCGCCCGCGTCGATGCGCCGTCGCTGCCCGCGCTGTCGGGCGCCACCGTGAGCGCCGTGTACGTCCGCGAAGGCCAAGAGGTGAAGATCGACGATCCCCTCATGCAATTCGACGACTCGGCGCTCCGGCCCAAGCTCGATCAAGCGGAAGCGGCCTTGGTCGCGGCCCGCTGGGACGCCGACAGCGCGCAGAGGCAAAAGGACGACCTGCCCACCCTGATCGAACTCCAGAAGCTGGCGGTGAGGGTCGCGGAGACCAATTACAGACACGCGAAGGAAGGCCTCGATCGCGCCGGGGAGGCGTTCGATATCTCGCTCAAGGCGCAAACGACCCTGACCGAACCCGAGAAAATTAGCCAGCGCCGGTACAATTTCGAGTTGCTCGCGATCGAGAACAAAACCGAGCTCGCCAAGTTCGCGGTCGAAAAAGAGCAGAAGGATCTCAAGCGGTTGGAAAGCAAGCCGGTCGAAGGGGATGTGCAGCGCGCGGCGGCGAAGATCCAAGGGTTGACCTCCGCCGTCGCCGAGGCGAAAGCCGTCATCGAATCTGCCAAGGTCAAAGCCCGCACCGCCGGGATCGTCGAGCGGTTGACCGCGCAGCCGGGCATGACCTTCGGCCCCGCGACGCGCCAGCCGGCGCTCTACATCGTCCCGACCGGTCGCCGCATCGTGCGCGCCGAAGTCGAAGCGGAGTTCGCCCACAAGATCAACGACCGCGTCGGCAAGACCGTGACGATTTGCGATTCGCACAACTTCAACCTGACGTATCCGGGCCGCGTTACCCGCATCGGCGAGATCTACTTGCCGAAGCGCGGCAGCGCCGACTCGCTCGCCGTGAATCCGACGCAGGTGCTCGAGTGCGAGATCGAAGTGCTCGACCCGACCCCCGCCGGGAAGCCGCCGCTGCGCGTGGGCCAACCGGTGCGGGTGGTGTTCGGCCAGTGAATCTCCCCGGCTCGTTCGCGTACTGCCGCCGGCGCACGACGCGCTCGCGCAGTTCCTTTCGCTTCGCCTTCCGCTTGCTGCCCCCCGACAAAGAAGCGGGGATGCACGCGCTCTACGCTTACTTCCGCGAAACCGACGACCTCTCCGACGATCCGAACCCGCGAATCTCGCTGTCGGTTTGGCGTGGCCAATTGGACGCCGCGCTCGGGGGAAAATATGCCCATCGCTGCCACGCCGCGCTCCGCGACACGGTCGGGCGCTTCGCGATTCCACCCGAGTACTTGCACGGCATTCTCACCGGTGTCGAAGGCGATCTCCGACCGGTGACGATACGAACGTTCGACGAACTCAAGACCTATTGCTACCGCGTCTCCAGCTTGGTCGGGTTGTCGTGCGTGCGCATCTGGGGCTTGGAGAACGGGGCGGACCCGACCGCTGCCGAGGCGTTGTCCGTGGAGGCGGGGTACGCTTTCCAGTTGACGAATATCCTGCGCGATCTCGCCGAAGATGCGACCAGGGGCCGGGTGTATTTGCCCGCCGATGAACTCGCGCGGTTCGGCGTCGATCCCGATCTCGCGCACAGCGACAAGACCGCGCTGCAGAACCTGCTCGATTTCCAAATCGCCCGCGCCCGCGGCTACTATCAATCGAGCGCGGCGCTCGGCGACATGCTCACGCCCGAGGGCGCTGCGATCTTCCGCTTCATGAGCCGGGGGTATTCGCAACTGCTCGAACGGATCGCCGAGGCGGGCACCGACGTGTTGAATCGGCGCGTCCGGTTGACCCGCGTGCAGAAACTCAAATTGGCGGCCGGCGCTTGGGCGAACCGATGGCGCGTGTGATCGTGGTCGGCGGCGGGTTGGCCGGCCTCGCGGCGACCGTCGCACTGGCGGAACGGGGGCACGCCGTCACGCTGCTCGAAGCGCGGCCGCGCCTCGGCGGGCGCGCGTCGAGCTTCACCGACCCCGCGACCGGCGAACTGGTCGACGCCTGCCAGCACGTCAGCATGGGCTGCTGCACCGCGTTCCACGGCCTGTGCGAAACCGTCGGCGTCCGCGGCTTGTTGGAAGCGCAGCCGCGGCTCTGGTTCCGCACCCCCGACGGCCGCGAGAGCGTCTTCACCGCCGATCCGTGGCCCGCCCCGTTCCACCTCGGCCGGGCATTGCTCGGGGCGCATTACCTCACGCCGATGGAAAAGCTGCGCATCGCCTACGGTATGGCCCGGCTGGTTCTCGAATCGCCCGACGCCGATCCGCCGTTACTCGCGTGGTTGCTGAAACACAGACAGACGCGGCGCACGATCGACCGCTTCTGGAGCGTCGTGCTCGTGAGCGCGCTCAACGAAACCGTGGCAAATGCGGGGTTGAAATACGCGCGCAAAGTCTTCGTCGATGGTTTCCTGCGCACCCGCGATGGCCACACCGTTCATATCCCCACGGTGCCGCTCGGCCGACTCTACGGCGACGAACTGCGCGGTTGGTTGCAGCGGCATAGAGTTGTCATTCGCGAAAGTTGCGGCGTCCGCGAAGTGCGACCGGGCCGTGTGACGTTGCGCGATGGCGGAGCGCTGACAGCCGATGCGGTGATCCTCGCGGTGCCCTTCGAGCGCGTCCTCGATCTGCTTCCGCCGGAGATCCGCGAACACGAATTCTTCGCGCGCATCGGCAACTTGATGCCGTCGCCGATCACGAGCGTCCATCTATGGCTCGACCGGGAAATCCTGAACCACCCCCACGAGGTGCTGGTCGATTCGCTCGGCCACTGGGTCTTCACCCGCGGCGAAGTGTCGCCCGGCCGGTTCTACCTGCAGGTCGTCGTGAGCGCTTCGCGCGAGTTGAAGGCGCTGGGCCGCGAAGAGATTCAATCGCGGATCGTCGACGAATTGAAGCGGCTCTACCCTGCGATGCGCGCGACGCGCGTGCTGCAAGCGAAGGTGGTGACGGAACACACTGCGACGTACAGCGTGGTGCCCGGGGTCGATGCGTGGCGCCCGACGCAGCGCACGCCGATCCCGGGGTTGGCGCTGGCGGGGGACTACACCGCGACGGGTTGGCCCGCCACGATGGAGGGCGCCGTCCGGAGTGGGCAACTCGCGGCGGCCGTTATGGAGCGCACGCCGTAGGGGCACCCCTTGTGGGTGCCCGGATTCGGATGCCCAGATACGCTCCAAACCGGGCGTGCCCACCTTTGCCGAAACGCACCTCGGCATCCGCATCGGGGCACCCACAAGGGGTGCCCCTACGGGGTTCGACGCCTCTCTTACTTCTTCATCGCCTCGATCACTTCCAATTTCAAATCCTTGAATCGCACTTCCATCGGACCGCCGCTGTGGACCTGCACCGCGATGACGCCGCGCTTCGCGAGTTTATCATCCTCGTAGTCGCAGACCAGATTTCCGTTGATCCACATCTTCACCTTGGGGCCGATGGCTTCGAT
>JAYTBD010000517.1:0-1538 GCA_043737155.1 Fimbriiglobus sp.
CGAAGGCCCGTCAAGGTCCAGTCGCTCCGCTCCTTCTCCACCTGGACTGGCCTCCGCTCCGCCCACCCCGCCCCCACCGGCCTCCGGCCGGCTCCGGCGCTCCTCGGCGACGACTCGTTCCGGGCGGAGGAGCGGTTCGCCCCGTTGGGACTCATGAACCGCCCCTCCTCCCGAAACGATGTCTGGGGGGCAGGGGTCATTAACCCGCTCCCGGGCCGACGCTCGGGGCCACGACACGCAGAGGCACATGAAACACGACGAAAAACCCACCTACAACGGCTGGTCCAACTACGAAACTTGGGCCGTCAACCTGTGGATCAGCAACGAGGAAGGCAGCTACCGCTACTGGACCGACCGCACCCGCGAACTCGTCGCCGAATGCGCGGACGAGGACGCCAACCGCTCGGCGCTGTCGCGGCTCGCTGAGGAACTCAAGGAGTCGATTCACGAGGCATGCGCCATCGACAAGGCGAGCTTGGCCAGCGACTTGATGAACGCCGCATTGGGCGAAGTCGATTGGTGTGAAATCGCTCGCTCGATGATCGACGACGAAACCCCGCCGGCCCCGAAGCCGTCGCCGCGGTTCCCTCTGGGCGTCGTGGTTGCCACGCCGGGGGCGCTCACCGAACTCGCCGACGAGGACCGGCTCGGCGCGCTCGCCCGACACGCCCGCGGCGACTGGGGCGACGCCGGCCCCGAGGACCGAGCCGAAAACGATCTGGCCTTGAAGGAGGGATCCCGCCTGCTCTCGGTCTACCACACGGTCGAGGGAGTGAAGTTCTGGATCATCACGGAGGCCGACCGCAGCAGCACCGCGGTCCTCTTGCCGAGCGAATATTAACCGGCCACCTGAATCCGGCGACCGCGAGGAGTCGTCGGGTCGCTTTCGGAGGCGACACCCATCCGCATCCTCGGCCGCAACAGGACATGGGGTGGAGCGACCGCCGCGGAGCACTCGACACAACTTTGAGTCGATCCCGAACACGATGGGTGAAGGAAAAATTCGACGCGGCCCCTGACGGGGCCGCGTTCAGTTCGGTCGCTCGAAGGGCGCATTTGTGGCGTCGGACATCGGGCGGGAACTTGCGTACGACGGGCGGGTGTGGGAAAAAGGGACAGGGGGAACCGGAGGCCAATCCGATTCCACCTGTCGTTTGGGGTCTGTTACATGCGGGCCACGCTTAGGAAACTCCTAACCGTGTCGATGAGCAACTCGGTGCCGGACAGCAGCAAGAAGCCAATCACCACGTGCATCAGGTCCCGGCCTTCGGGCCATCCCTTCGGGATGTCCCGGAGCCGGAGCGGGGGCTTCGGGTTCATGAGCACCTCGGCCATGTGCTCACCGCTGTGAGATTCCCCCGTGAAGAGCGCGATCGCATCCGGCAGCTTCTTGTCCGTCAGGGTGTAAAGCCTGCCGTCCGTCGCCTGGATGGCGAGCGAATGAATCCGCCGGGTTATGACCCGCCCGTTCTCGTAGTGCGTCACCTTGCAATGCCACTTGTTGTCGGCTTGTAGGGCCATCGTCTCTCTCCTTCATA
>JAYTBD010000518.1:0-4031 GCA_043737155.1 Fimbriiglobus sp.
CGCCGCCTGGGTGGCCGAGCGGAATCGGGTGCGGGCCAAAATCGTCTGGACGTTCCGGGTGGCCGACGCCAGAAAGAAGCTGGCCTTCCTCTACCCAAAGGAACTCGTGCGGTGACGCACTAGTTCTGGCGTCGGATAACATCAATTGCTGCCCGTCGTCGACATCGTCCGCAGCATGTCTTGGACCGTCCGCAGTTGCCAGCCGATGCCCAGCACGTTCGGCAGGCGGATTTCCTTGTCTCCGTTGGCGAGCCGCAGGATCAAGTCGCCCGAGCCGAAGCCCAAGATGTAATGGCGGAAGAGGTCGTCGCGCTGCTTCTCCAAGCTCATGCCCACCGTCGGGTAGGTCTGCTCGGCGTCGCCGATGTGCTCGCACACGCGGATCTGCCCCGGCGTGAATATCACGTACGCCCGGCGGTCGAACACCCACGTTGCCAGCGCCCACAGGATGAACACCGCGACGCCGAGGAATAAGTATCCGGCCATGTTGATGTGAATGCGCAGGTCGCCGATGGTCTCGAAAATTTGATCCCACGCCTTGAAGAGCGTGACCAACACCGCAATCAGCAGAATGCCCATGAGTACGAGGAACGACCACAATCCCCGCAGCGGCACGTTGGTGATGATGATCACCAGCAACAGCACGATGACGAACAAGGAACCGAGCCACGAGTGCGCCGAGATGCGCGCTTTGAACGGCTCCAGTTTGGACTCGCTGCGCTTGGCCGCTTGTTCGAGCGGGGCGTTGACGAAGATGGATTCGTTGGTGTTCGGATCCTTGTCGTTCGCCTTATATTCCAAGTTGTATTTGCCGGTGCGATCGCCGATCGGGGTCAGCGAGGCCTCGGCCGGCACGATGGCCAAGCGGCTGTTCTCGAAGTACGTCCACGCCGCCATGAAGAACGCCAGCACCCAAATCGGCCACCAGTAGAACAGGTTCGAGTGGCTGATCAGCTTGATTTGGTTGTTGGAGCGGGTCCGTCCGTTCGGCTCCACGGTCGCCCCGGGCGGGAGGGCGTACGAATTCGGGGTCGGGGTCGTGGACATCGTGCGGTGGCTCGTGGGGGAAGGGGAATCGTCCGGGGAGCTATTCGCCGGACACCGGCATGGCATTTGGACGAGTTTACGCTTCGTGGTCGTGCTCGTACTTCTTGACCTTCTCGAGCCGGCGCTCGTGGCGACCCCCCTCGAAGCGCGTTTCCAGCCACGTCTTCACCATCCGCTCGATGACCTCTTCCGACAGCAAGTCGGCCGAAAGGCAGAGCACATTGGCGTCGTTGTGCAGCCGGCTCATCTCGGCGTCGACCACGTCCCGGCAGTTCGCCGCCCGCACGCCGTGGACTTTGTTCGCGGCGATACACATGCCGTGGCCGGTCGCGCAGATCAGCAACCCGCGGTCGTCCTTGCCGCTCGCCACCGCTTCCGCCACGGGGATGGCGTAGTCCGGGTAGTCGGCGCTCGCGGCGCTATTGGCGCCGAGATCGTCCACGGTGTGGCCGAGCGACTTGAGCATGTCTTGGAGGCGCTGTTTCACCGCGACCCCGCGGTGATCGTTGCCGACGGCGATTTTCATGGCCCCAACCACCCCGGGAGTAAGCGGTCCAAATGCGAAGCGATCACCCGGGCGCAGGCCCGGTATTCATCCAGATCCCCGCCGATCGGGTCGGGGAGATCCTCCGATCCACAGAGCAATTTGGGCTCCGGTCCCACCGCCGTGTGCCCCGAAAGGAGCACGACGAGGTGCGTTTCGGTCATGGCGAACACGTCGCTCGCTTCCGCCATCATTTCGGCGGTCAGCGGTCGGCTGCGGTGCCCGGCCAACTCGGCCCCGATTTCCGCCGCGACCAGCACGGCCTCGGCGGTCGCCGGGTCGCCGGGGAACGCCATCACCCCGGCCGAGCCGATTCGGTAGCCCTTGTCTTCCAGTTCTTCCGGCGGACATCCGAGCGCGGTGGCCAACTTCAACCGGCACAGCCCCTCGGCCAACGGGCTCCGACAGGTGTTCCCCGTGCACACGAACAAAATCGACCGGCCCATCGCCACCGGCCCTCTCGCGAAGCGGAGCTTTGCGCCAATTTACGAATTTCCGCAAGGGGTTACAACGGGCGACTTTCGCTCAGCGGGTATCCGGCTCCCCCTCCCCGAAACGGAGAGGGGGAGCCGGACGAGTTGAACTCGAATGCGGTCGATCAATAGGATTGACCACCGGTAACTCGCCGACCCACACAGGATGAACGCCGAATGACCATCGTTCTCTGGGATATCGACGGCACGCTCATCCGCAGCGGCGGGGCGGGGAAGCTGGCTATGGAATCGGCCCTGCGCTCGGCGTTCGGTCTGCGGGATCTCTACGACACCGTGAAATACAGCGGGCGCACCGATGTTGCCATCGTCCGCGACCTGCTCGCGATCCACGATTTGCCCACGACCGGGGACAACCAACTCCTGCTCCGCGAAACCTATCTCCGCGAACTCCCCGGCGCGTTGAAGACCGGTACCGGTCACGTCCTCCCCGGAGTCCCCGCGCTGCTCGAGCGATTGCACCGGCGGGATGGAATCGTGCAGGGATTGCTCACCGGCAACGTCCGACACGGGGCGCAGGTCAAGCTCGAACACTTCGGACTCTGGGATTTCTTCGGACCTGGCGGCTTCGGCGATTTGCACACGGACCGCAACGAGGTCGCCCGGATCGCCCTGCTCGCGGTCGAAGCCCACTTGGGACGCCCGGCCAACGCCGCCGACGTCTGGGTCATCGGCGACACGCCGCACGACATCAGTTGCGCCCGCGCCATCGGGGCGAACGTGCTCGCGGTGGCCACCGGCTGGCACCCGATCGAGGAATTGCAGGGCTGCGGGGCGGATGCGGTGCTGGAGGATTTGAGCGATACCGGGCGAGTGCTGGAACTGATCGGGGTGAGGTGATCGATCATGTTAACGCGGGCAGTTCGTCGGAGCGTCCGTCGGACGGGGTGGCGATGGGGGTCCACCAGCGGTAGTCGGGGTGCGCGACCGATTCGGGGCCGATGGTTTCCGCCTGCGGGCCGAATTCGGGATCGAGGATCCACCACAGGACAGAACCGTTCGACGGTTTCCAAGCCGCGCGGGGGTGGAATCGCAATTCGCTCAGGTACGATTCCGCCAGCGTCAAGGCCGTCTGCCAGTTGCCCTCGTTCACGATCCGGGCGCCGGTCGGGACGCCATCCGCGATCTCGGGCCGGCTCCCCTCGTGCAGCAATTGTTTGGCCCGCCTCCGCAATTCCCGACTCATGGCTATCCCTCCGTTCGACAGTCTGGCGCCGACCACGGATGTATAACGTCGGCTACCGCGAACATGCAATCGACTCCTATGCTACCCTGAACCCGAATCCTTCGCGCCCCGAGGTTCAACCCCATGCTCGTCCGCTGCATCGCCGGTCTGCTTCTCGCCACCCCGTTCGCATACGCCGAGGACAAGGGCACACCCGTGAAACTGAGCGGACTCGCCGGGACGGCTCCGGCCACGTGGAAGTCCGAGAAGCCCGCCAACCGGCTGCGCTCGTACCAGTTCAAGCTCCCCGCCGGTGACAAGGACTACGCCGACGCCGAGGTCGCCGTGTTCCCCGAGTCGTCGCCGGACAACGCCAAGAACTTCGAGCGCTGGAAGGCGACCTTCGTACCGCCGGACGGCTCGACCATCGAGCAGGCGGCCAAGGTCGGCAAGATGGAGATCGGCAAAGCCAAGGTCGCCACCTTGGATGTGTCCGGCACGTGGAAGTACAAGGAGCGGCCGCAAGATCCGAAATCGAAAGAGATGCTGCTGGCCGACTACCGGGCGATCTGGGTCGTGATCGAAACGGCCGACGAGACGACGCACATCCGCCTCAGCGGTCCGGGGGTGATCGTGGAGAAGCACAAGAAAGATTTCGACGCGTGGTTGAAGTCGCTGAAGTGAAATTCGAATTCGACCGACGCGCCCGCCCTCTCGGGGGATAGATCGGGGTTGAGACCTCCGGAGCGGGAGAAAAGGGGACAGGCACATTTACCGCCACGAC
>JAYTBD010000519.1:0-1538 GCA_043737155.1 Fimbriiglobus sp.
GGGCACCGACGCCTGCGATTGGGCCGAACGGCTCCGCCGCATGTACCTCATGTGGGCCAAGAACAAAGGCTTCGCCACCGAAGAAACCGACGAAGTCGGAAACATCGAAGCGGGCGTGCAGAGCTGCGAGTTCAAGATCATCGGCGAGTACGCCTACGGCTATATGCAGAGCGAAATCGGCGTGCACCGCTTTGTGCGCATCAGCCCGTTCGGTTCCGGCGATACCCGGCAAACTTCGTTCGTCGGCGTCGATGTGATGCCCGAAATTGACGACACGATCGAGATCGTCGTGAACGAAAAAGAACTGGAGATGCAGACCTTCTGCTCCGGCGGCCCCGGCGGGCAGCACCAGAACAAAACGCAGTCGGGTGTCCGGCTCATCCACAAGTCGGGCGTCCGCGGCGAAAGCCGAACGGAGCGCAGCCAGCCGAAGAACTACGCGAATGCCTTGGCCCTGTTGAAGGCGCGTCTGTACCAGATCGAGGAAAACAAACGGATCGGCGACATCGTCAACCGCTACGACGCCAAGGGGGAGATCGCCTTCGGCAGTCAGATCCGCAGCTACATCATGCAGCCCTACACGCTGGTGCGCGACGAGCGCGACGGCATCGACGTGAAGCTGCCGGGGGTCAACGCGGTCCTCGACGGCGAAGTCGATGAGTTCATGTTCGCCTATCTGCGGTTCAAGGCGAACAAGGCGGCGCAGAAGGGGTAATGGTCACCATCGACATCCCCGATCTCGAGACGACACAGGCCCTGGGGAAGTCCCTGGGGCCGCTGTTATTCCCGGGGGTGGTCGTCGCGCTGATCGGGCCGCTCGGAGCGGGGAAAACGACCTTCGTCCGAGCCGTGGCCGAGGGGTTGGGAGTAAGAAATCTCGCGACGGTGAATTCGCCGACGTACACGTTGATCCACGAGTATCCGGCGCGGTTGCCGATCTATCATTTCGACGCCTACCGGCTGACAACCGCCGAGCACTTCGAAGGTCTGGGCATCCAAGAATATTTCGGCGGCGAGGGCGTGTGTTTGGTCGAATGGGCCGACAAGTTTTTGGAATTGCTTCCCGAGGAGCGATTGGAGATACGGATTGAACGAGTGAGTGAAACAATTCGAAAGTGGGAAGTGATTGGGATCGGGGAATGGTACCGGGAGTTGGTGAGAAGGTGGGCGGGTGGCTCCCTGTAGGACAGGCCTCCAAGCCTGTCCGAGATAAATTGAACGCCCGCTTCTGCAATCCGGACAATCTTGGAGGCCTGTCCTACAAAGGAAGCGGTTCTCCGAGAGCGGTTCCTTTCCTCATTCGATAGGCAGCTGAGGAAAACGGATATTCGACCGCGTCGGCAACCAAGCCTGCAACAACCGGGTTCTGCTCGACGTATACGACGATCCGCTCCAATTCGGCATCGTCACGGACGCATCGATCGTACGATTCTTCTTGCCAAAATCGCCCGTGCACTTGCGAGGCTCGATTGCAATTCTGGGCCGTGAAGGTTTTGAGACTGTGCATAATTCTCTCGCGTGGCGACCATTTATCGACC
>JAYTBD010000520.1:0-4029 GCA_043737155.1 Fimbriiglobus sp.
CACGGAACCGAGGTCGCGGTCTTTGACGTTGCAGGTGATGTCGAGTCGGCGCGAGGCGTTCTCGCGTTTGATCTCGTTCGCGGCCGGGACGATCTCGACATCGGCCACATCGCCGAGTCGCACTTGGACGCCCGACGGTGTGTCGATGGGCAGCGCCCGCACGGCGGCGATGTCGGTGCGCACTTTCGGATCGCCCCACACGACCACGTCGAATTTCTTCTGGCCCTCGAAGACTTCGCCGACCTTCTGCCCCTTCAAGAGGGTCGTCGAAGCTCGGCGGACGTGCCCCGCGGTAACGCCGTAGCGCCCGGCCGCTTCGGGTTTCAACCTCACTTCCAACTGGGCGACATTGACCTGCGGCTCGACTTTCAAATTGGTCACGCCGGGCACGCTCTGCATCGCGGCTTCGATCTCTTTGGCCTTCGCCCGCAACACGGTTTGATCCGGTCCGAACAGTCGGACGACAATGGTCGCGCTTGACCCCGTCAGCACTTCCTTGATGCGCTCGCGCAGGAAAGTCAGCACGTCGCGGTAGAGGCCGGGGTAGGCGTAGACCACGGCTTCGATCTTTTTGATCGCCTTCTGATAGTCGGTGTCCGGGTCGATGCTGATCCAGAGCTCCGTGAAGTTCGGCCCCACCGGTTCGTCGGCCACTTCCGCCCGCCCGATGTGCGAACCGAAGTTGCGGACGATGGGCCGGTTCTCCTCGTCTTTCAGGTCGCGCAATTCCCGACTCGCTTCGACCGTCACCCGGCTCATCGCTTCGATGGACGTGCCCGGCTTCTCGACGAAGTGCATCAGGAAGTCGGTCTCTTGGAAGTCCGGCAGAAACTCTTGGCCGAGTTTGCTCGCCGCCGCGGCGGTGGCTGTAAACGCGAGCACGACGAACAACAAACAGAAGTACGGTCGGTTCATCAGGGGTAACAACAGCGGACGGTAGAGCTTTTTCAGGAACTCCGTGACCGGCGGTTCGCGATGCGCTCTCGGTCGGCCCGTCAGCAGCATGTACGACAGCGCCGGCGTCACCGTGAGCGCCACGAACAGCGAGGCCATGATCGCGAGTACGTACGCCATGGCCAATGGTCGGAAGAACGCCCCGGCGAGGCCGTCGAGGAAGAACACGGGTACGAACACCAGCACGACGATAAGCGAGGCATACACCACCGCGGAGCGCACTTCGAGCGAAGCTTGGAGCACGATGCCGAAACTCGATCGATCGGAACTCGCACCCGCTTGTCGCAATCGTCGAGCGATGTTCTCCACATCGATGATGGCATCGTCGACGACCTCGCCGAGCGCGATGACCAGACCCGCCAAAACCATCGTGTTGATCGTTGCGCCGGAGTACGTGAAGACCATCACGGCCGCGACGAGCGACAACGGGATGGCGGTGAGACTGATGACCGCCGTCCGCCAATCGAACAGGAACGTCAGCAGGATCAAGACCACCAATCCGCAACCGATGCCGAGAGCTTTGGTGAGGTTGTCGATGGCCCGTTCGATGAACGTCGCGGGGCGGAAGATCGTCGAATCGATTTCGACATCCTTCAATCCCGGCCGCAGCGATTCGATGGCCGCATCGACCTGCTTCGTCAGTTCCAGCGTGTTCGCCTGCGGCTGTTTCTCCACAATTAACAGCAGTCCGGGGCCGTCGTTGATGATGGCATCCCCGATGGGCGGCGGCGAACCGATGCGGACGTCGGCGATATCGCCGATGCGGACCGGGGCACCGCCTTTGAAATCGACGACCGTCTGTGCGAGATCCTCAGGCTCGCCGATGCGCGAGACGTGCTTGATCGCGATCCGCTGATTCGGGGTATCGACGACTCCCCCGGCATCGAGCGCCGCCGCATCCGCCGTTGCTTTGATCAGCGCGTCGAGCGTGACGTTGTTGGCGCGCAAGTGATCCGGATCGACCAGCACCTGAAACTGCTTGTCGCGCTGGCCCCAGATGGCGACGTTGGCGACGCCGGGCACCGACATCAGCTTCGGGCGGATCGTCCAGAGCGCGAGTACGGTGAGATCGCGCTGCGAGAGCGTCTTCGACGTGATGCCGATCTTCAGCACCCGGCTCGTCGATGACAGCGGTTGCAGGATCACCGGCGGCCGCGCCACGATCGGCAGCTTCGGCGTCTCCGCGGCGACCCGCTCTTGGACCATCTGGCGGACGCGTCCCGGTTCGGCGCCGTCTTCGAGAATCAGGACGACTTGCGATAACCCGAGGACCGATTTCGACCGCACCGTCTTGACGCTCGGGATGCCGTTGAGCGCATTCTCCAAAGGCATCGTCACGAGACTTTCGACTTCCTCCGCGGACAAGCCCGGCGCCTCGGTTTGAATCTCCACTTGTGCCGGGGCGAACTCGGGAAAGACATCGAGCGGGGCTTTGCGCACGGATCGGAGGCCGACGACGATGAGCACGACGCACAGGGCGAGCACGACGACGCGCAAGCGGATCGAGTTCGAGATGAGCGACGAGAGCATGCGATCCTTTGTTCCGGTTCCCCCTCTCCGCTTCGGAGAGGGGGAGAAAACCTCATTTCGAATAGCCCGTCTCGGCTCCGAACAACTCCGCGGATCCACCCGTTATGAGCACGGCACCGGGCTTGACTCCGCCATCTTTCAACACCGCCAATTCCCCGGAGAGAAACTGCACGACCACCCGTTTGCGGACGTAGGTGTGTTCGACCGTCTGCTCGTAGACCCACGTCCCGCCTTGGATGTCGTAGATGATCGCAGCCGCAGGGACCGTCAAGCTCTCGGCATCTCCTTTGATGGGGATCGTCACGCCGACGCGGTGACCGGGGCTGTACTTCGCGTTCGTGTTGTCCAGTTGGTAAAAGACATCGACCGTGCCCGCGAGCGGATTGGCCGAGGGCGGCGCGAGTACCGGTTTCGCTTCGCGGAGTTCTTCCTTCGACCGCCGCGAGAGATTGCCGATGCGGCTCGATTGGGCGATGTCGAGATCGGGGAGGTCGCCGACGTAGACCGCCACCTTCACCCAGACGACACGCGGATCGACGACTTCGTAAAGCGGGGCACCGAGTGGCACGTACTGGCCGGCGACGACGGTGAGCGTGCGCAGGAAGCCCTGCTCCGGGCTGGTCAACGGGATCGGTGTCGTGGTTCCGGAGTCGGCTTCGCCGGTGACGCGCACCAACAATTTGACCCGCAACTCGGCCGCCTCGTGGATCTTCGCCAGGCCGTCGTAGATGACGCGGGCTTCGTCCTCCATCCGCTGGCTACCGGTTTTGTCCGCGAGCAGCATCACCGCGCGATCCAACGCGAGCTTGGCCCCGTCGAGGTCGATCTTCGCCTTCTTCTCGATCCCCTCGGCATCGACGCGAGCTTGGGCGATGGTCGCCCTGCCCTCGGGCGTCAACAGCGGCAACAGTTGGAGAATCGCTTGCCCATTCGTGACCGTCTGTCCCGCTTTGGGGATCGCTTTGTCGGGCGCGGGCGCTTTGACCAACCCGCCGACGGGCGCGGAAACGAGAATCGCTTGGCCGGGCGGGATGATCACGTCGCCGCCGTAGAACCGGCTCCGCGGCATCGGCTCGTGCTTGGCGACGCCGCGGGCCAAACCGAGCTTCTTCTCGGCGTCCGCCGAGAGAATCACGGTGTTGAACTGGTCTTCTTTCGCGGGCTTGGGGATCGTCGCTTCGGTCTTGGGGGGCGCGGACTTCATCGATTCGATCGGCGAGCCGAAGAGCAGCCAGACGTTGCCGAGGCCGAACCCGCCGATCAGAAGCGCGGCGAGGAGGCCGGTGATCACTCCGCTGCGGTATCCCATGGGGTCGGACTCTAAGGGGTCAGGCGACGGCCGACGCTCCGTTCCAATTCGACCCAGGCCCGCCGGCGTTCGGCTTGGAGCAGGGCTTCGCGGCCGAGGGTGTCGATCAGTTGGCGGTTGGCTTCGAGGGCGATCAGGAGCGGGACGTTCCCATCTTCATACGCTTTTTGCGCCCGGCGGATGGACGCGTCCACCTCCGGGCGGATGGTTTTGCGGAGGATGTCGAGTTCCGCCGA
>JAYTBD010000521.1:0-9680 GCA_043737155.1 Fimbriiglobus sp.
GGCCATGATCGACCCCCATGCGAAGCGGACCACCGAAGAACTGATCCGGCTCGCCGGCGCGACCGCGGATCGCGCCGCGCAACTGGAGCTGCTCGACGCGTTGATCCGGCGGACTTACCCCGGCCCGCAGAGCATGAAGGCGTTCCAAGCACTCGCCGCGATGGGGGCCGCGGGATCGCATTTGGCCCTCGATTTCGTGGCCCGGATGCCGGACCCGGTACCGAAGGGCGTCCTGCTATTGGCGGCGCAATCGTTGCCGGATCGCTCGAATCCATTGCCGTTGCGGTTGGCGGTCGCGGGCAAACTGCTCGGCTCGCTCCCCGATTCGATGCAGGCCGTCGGGCCGATCGTCCGCTCGCTGACGGCGGGCTTGTCGCGCTCGCGCACCCTCGAACGGATGATTCAACTCCAGAGCCGGGTCGACCGCTGCGCCACGCTCGATGCGATGGTCGAGCAGGCCGAGAGCCGGGTGAAGTTGAACTGCCCCAAGTGCCGGGTGAAGCTCACGCGGCCGGAGTTGATCGTCCACCTCTGGCACCGCCACCGGCTGATCTTCGAGCGCGGCCACGCGCTCGATCCGCGCTCGGTGGTCGAGCGCGTCGTCGAAGGGGCGGCCGCGCAATCGGCGGCGATCCTGCCCGAAGAGGCCTTCCGCGCTTCGGCGCATTACTTTCCGCAATCGGAACCGCTGCAAGTCTTGCAAGCATTGGCCGCGCGGCAGCGCTCGGCCGGGAGCATCCCGCCGCCGATTGTCGACGGTGCCGTCGAAGGACATCAGTCGCTCTGTCCGACCTGCTTGGCACCGCTCGCGGATCGCATTCGACCGTTGCCGCCGCCGTTGGCGGTGACGGGGAATCGGATCGCCGGCGACGGCTACAGCGTGCGCGTGAACGATACGGCGAGCCGGCAAATCGTGGACGTGCAAACGCCGCAGATCGCACGGAGCATCGTTCCGGTCACCCGTCGTCGCTGGGGTCCGCGCGGTTTGGCGGTGCTCATCGCCGGGACCTTTTCGATGATCGGTTTGCCGATGATCTGGCTCGTCGGACGCGCGCCGCCGTTCGGCACCGCGCTCCTGTTGGCCGCGATCGGCTGGGGAATCTACGGCGCGTTGCGATTCCTCCGACCCGTCCCCGTCGATCCCGGAGTCCGCGCTGTCGATGCGGCGTGGCAAGAGATTGCGGCATTTCTGAGTCCGTCCGACTCGACCGTGCGGTTTCTCACGCGGCTCTGTCTCACGTCGATCGGTCGCGGAACCCCCGGCGAACGCGCGTCGAGTTTGAGCCATCTGATCGAAGCGACCGCGTCGAAAGTCGAGCCGGGATTCGCGTTCGTCCAACTCCTCGCGGCGGCGCAAGCCTTGCAAACGGCGGACGGCACCGCTTTCGGCAAAGACAAGGTCAACGCCTTGGCCAAACTGTTCGAAGCGGTCTGGCGCGGCGAATTACCCATCGACCACGCGGAGTATCTGGCCGAGATCGCGACGAGTCGGATGCAGCTCTCCACGGGCGATTCCGCGCGACTCTCGCTGCTGATCCTCGGTTCGGCGTTCGACTGCGGATTGCTGCCGCAAGATTTGCCGGCCATCGCCGAGTATCTCCCGTGGCTCCGCACGGTGCTGGGAATGCCGACTCCGAAGCGATTGCAGTCCGCGTGCGCCGTTTGGCGCGGGAAGAATTCCGAACCGTGGATCGGCATCGGTCCCGCGGTGACGCTCTTCGACCTGGCGAAGAAATCTCCTTCGGTGAGTCGCAAGATTCTCGCGGCCTGCCCCGATGCCCTGTTGAAGCTCGAATTGCCCGATGCCGCGCAGCGGACACTCGGCGATGTTCTGCTCACACCGCGCGGACTGGTTATCGGCTCGAACCTGCTGACCGATCCGGAGATCGCCATCGACCTCGGCCGCTCCCCGCGCGGCAGCGGGTGGATCCTGAAGCTCGGCCGCGAGTTCATCAATTTGGATCGGAAGATTCCATCGGAATTGATCCCCGTGTTCATGGGCTGGCTGAACTACCGGGTCAAGAAACTCCTGCCCCAAGCGGAGGCGCTGACGCGGACCAATCCGCACAAAGTGCGAATGCTTTTGAATCCGCTGGCCAATTCCTGTTCACTCTGCGGGGCCGAGTCGATCGGCCGCAGCGGCAAAGTCGGCGACCCGTGGCCATTGGGATGACATTCGCGCGACCCGGCTCACCGCACCCCCGTCAACGAGATCCCCGTGACCGTACGCCCCGAACGAATCTGGATCCTCCGCCACGCGGAAACGACGGCTCCGCACGTTTTCAACGGCTCCGAATCGGACGTGCCCCTCAGCGAATTGGGCATCGGTCAAGCCGAGGCTCTGGGTCGCTGGTTCGTCGCCAAAAGCCCCACGGCCGTGGTTTCCTCGACGATGATTCGCGCGATGCAGACAGCGCTGCCAATCGCCCGCGAATGCGCCGTGCCCCACACCATGGAACATGATCTGCGCGAGCGCAGAATCGGGTCGCTGAGCGGGCAACCGTTCCATGCGACGCAAGGGCCATGGGGGGACACTGTCCGCCATTGGTCGCTCGGCAACACGGCTTACACGACCGAAGGGGCGGAATCGTTCGACGATCTCAAAGCCCGACTGCACCTCGGTTGGGATCGCGTGGTGCAAGCCCATCCCGATGGCCGGGTCGTCGTCGTGGCCCACGGCATCGTCTGCAAAGTACTCCTGCTGACGCTGCTGCGGGGGTGGGACGTCGGCGGGTGGGAAAAAATCGGCCGGGTCGCCAACGCCGCGGTGTCGGAACTCGTGCCCGGCGACGATGGGCTCTGGCACGCGGAGACGCTCTTGGAGATTCCCGAAGGTATTTCGGCACTCGCCCCCGGCGCCCAGATCGCCGGCGCGGTGCGGTCCGAAGCTTGAATAGATTGCTATTGACACTTCAGTGAAACTCTGATTTTTCTGGGCTTCATTATTCCGGCCTTCGGATGAAGTGCTACAACCGGCGCGGCCGATACCTCTTCCCAGACAGATGTATTCGCCCGCGATTCCGGGGACGGTTTCATGACCAGCCAAGACGTGTTCGCCCCCCCGGCCTCCCTCCAACCCCTCGGCGAAATCGACGCCCTCCGCAAACAACTCCTGCAAGCCCAGCGGTTGAGCAGCGTCGGCGAATTGGCCTCCAGCGTCGCCCACGAGTTCAACAACATCCTCGCCACCATCATCAATTACGCCAAAATCGGCACCCGGAACCAGAACGCGGCTTCGCAAACTCAAGCATTCGAAAAGATCCTGCGCGGCAGCCAACGGGCCGCCGGCATCGTCAACAGCATGCTCGGTTTCGCCCGCGACAACTCGGTCCAGCGCGAGCGCACCGACATCGTCGCCCTCGTCGAGGAAGTCTTCCTGCTCACCGAAAAAGATCTGGGCAAGCACCGCGTCCAACTCGAGAAGCGGTTCCACGGCCGGCCGACGGCCATCATTGTGCCGGGGCAGATCGAACAAATCCTCGTGAACTTGGTGATCAACTCCCGCCAAGCGATGCCCAACGGCGGGCGGATGCGCGTGGAGGTCGGCGAGAATCCGGCGGGCGACACGGTGGAGATCAAGATCGCAGACAACGGCGTCGGCATTTCGCCCGAGAACCTACGGCAGATCTTCGAGCCGTTCTTTTCGACCAAAGCCCCGGATGAATACGGCCGCGGCGGCACCGGCTTGGGCCTGAGCGTGTGCCGGCAGATCATCGAGCAGCACCACGGTCGCATCCGCGTGGAGAGCGTGGTCGGCAAAGGGGCGACGTTCACCGTGAAGCTGCCGAAGAACCTGCCCGAAGACGATGTGGACTGAGTCGGTGGTAGCCAAACCGCGGCAAATTGTCACACAACCCATCGACCGTAGGGGCACCCATTGTGGGTGCCCGCGAACGGGATGCCCGAGTCCATTTGCCGTATCTCGAGGCGGCTCCGGCATCCCTAACCAGGGCACCCACAAGGGGTGCCCCTACAGTTTCGCGCGTTTACCAAGGTGACATTTATCGCAAGTCGGTCCACTACGAGAAAATCACTTCCGTCCGCCGGCGGCTTGAATCTTCCGCAGGATGATTTGCTCGAAGGCGAAGTCGCGGTGCGGGGCGGTCCCGGCGGGGATCCAGATGCGTTCCGGCGAACGCGGCCCGGTGATCACCTCGGCGCGCCGGTCGATCGACGACGCATCCACGAAGACGGGCGACGTGCTCGCGGCCAGCGATGGCCGCGGCAAATCTTCGAGTTCCTTATACACTTCGATCGAGACGCGGTAGCCGCCGGTCTCCCCGGCCCAGATCCGGGCGACCGCGCGGTGCCGCATCGTCTGGAAAGTCGCCAGCAAACGCTGGCGGGAATCGGGGGTGCTGATCTTCCACGGTTGCTCGTAACCGGGGGCCAACTGCGGCAGCGTTTCGATGACGCCGGAGTAGCGCGAGGCGGGTTTGATCGGGAAGTAGTCGTCGAGCGAATCGAGCACGCGGTTGTAAATCTCTTCGTAACCCTCGGGCGTGGGCTGGCCGGGGGCGAGCAGCACCGGGTTCTCGGTGAAGTTCCCTTCGGCTTGTATCAGCGCGGGATTGTCGAGCGGCGGTCGGCTGGCGCAACCGGCGGCGCCGAGCACCGAAAGTGCGATCCCCCACTTCGCCCGCGTTCGCCAGTTCATGCGGCGTCCCCCCATTCGATCACTCGCTATGCCGTGGGAATGGGGTGGCGTCAAGGCGGGTGCCGAGTCGGGGTGTGCCTCTAGATTTTGGCACTCTCAAAAGTCGAGTCGGCATGGTCTTGCTGATATCTGTCCGCTGACTGCTGAACACTATCTCGTTTCAAAAGGTTTTGAATGGGACAGTTGTCAGCGATCAGATAACAGCAATCAGCCAGTAGGAGGGGCAGATGCCAACATCTATAGATGCACCCGCCGTGTCGGGGTCACTTGTCGCGGCGGAACTCCACGAGCAAACGCCCGCTGCCGGCCGGGGCCTTAAACTCGTCCGGTATCCCCTTGGAAGTCGCCGAGCCCAAGCTGAGGCAGGCGGTGAGTTTGCCATTCGCCACCTTCAACAGCCCGGAGGCCTTGTAATTCAACTCCGTATCAAGCTCCTGCGGCGGATCGAAGAACACCACCGCGTAGCCGCCTTTGTCCACTCGGACGTGCATCCCGAAGTTCAAATCGACGGTCCCGTCGGTCAGATGGAAACGGTTGTCTTTGAACTCCAGCCGGAGCGGGGCCTTTGGATCGAGCGGTCGCTCTCGATCATCCTCTTGGATGCCGGTGGCGACCCACCGTCCTTCGATAGTGGGCCACAAACCTTCGAGGGGCGCGCGGAGGTACAGCGTGGCGGTGGAGTAGTCGATCACCGCGGAGTAGTTCTCTAAGTCACAGTGGCCGAAGAGTCCGTCGATCGGCTTCAACTTGCGATGTTGGGCCAGAGCTTTATTCGAGTCGGTAAAATCGACCGCCACCAGAGGAAACACGTTGCCGGTCGTGCGCGTATCGAAGTTGCCGATCGTCAGCCCGCGGAGGGAGACTTCGACACCCTCCTTTTTGCCTCCGGTGCCGAGTACGGTAAGATCCCTTTTGGCCTTCAGTCCGAATTTCTGAGCCAAGCTCGTGTCCAGTACGGAGACCTCGGCACCCGTATCGAGGACCAATCGCAATTTTTCAGTCCCGCACTTGCACTCGATGAAATAGGCGTTTCTCCCCTCCTCTTCGGTGAGCGGGACCGCGATGTATCCCTTCTTTTCCAGCGCGGCGCGCAAGGGATCTGCGACCGCGACCGGACGTTCGGCCGGTTTCTCGCGCCGGAACTCCAAGAAGAGATGGCCGCTCCCAGCCGCGGCTTTGAAATCGTCGGGGAACTCCTTGGCCTTCGCGGGATGGAGACAAAGGCAGACGCTGAGTTTGCCGTCTACCGCTTTCAAAAGTCCACCGGCCTTATAGCCCAACTCATTGGCTAGTTCTTGCTCGGGATCGAAGAATACCAGCGTGTAGCGATCCATCTCCGGTCTGACATGCACGCCGAAAACGTATTGGTTCGCCCCGTCGGTCAGGTGGAAGCGATTGTCTTTGAACTCCAACCGGGGCGCAACTTTCGGGTCGATCTTCCGCTCGCGGCCCTCTTCCTGACCGCCGGTCGCCACCCACCGACCCTTGATATCGGGCATCAGGCCGTTGAGCGGCGTGCGGAGGTAAAGCATCCGAGCCGAATAATCGATCACTGCGGAAGTCAGGCTCATAGCTCCATTGCCCAACAGTCCTTTGACCAGCCGGTCTTTGCGCTCGGCATTCAATGAGAAATGATCGACGGATCGAAGGGGCAACGCGTTGGCCATGGTCCTCGTATCGAAGTCGCCGAGAGAAAGCCCCCGGATGGACACTTCAAAGCCCTTTTGCAGTCCTCCGATTCCGGCCGATTTGACCTCGTCGCCCTGCTTCACACCGAGTTTCTTCACCACGGTCATATCCAGTGAGGAAGTTTCCGCACCGGTGTCGAGATCCAGACGAAAGACTTCGGTCCCGCTCTTGCAGTCAATGGTGAATCGCTCCATATCTGCATCTTTTATCAATGGAACCGCGACGTATCCCTTCTTTTCCAGCACGACCCTCAGCGGGTCCACTACCGCGACCGGTCGCTCGGGCGACGCAGGCTTTTGCTGGCCGTCGGCGGCGTTGACCAGCAGGGTCAAAGCCAAGAGCGAAGGGATGTGCGTCCATGCGCGATTCATACTGTGTGTCCATCTTGCAAAAATCATGAGGTGAATTCGAATCACCCAATCTCTGTGAGTTTGACAGCGGGAATAGTCTGTCTCGAAATGAATCGTCTGTCCAGCTTGTTCTCGAAGTGTCCAGTGCAGCGATATTGGGCTGGACGCACATACCCAGACCCACCCCGCACCCGATTCGCCTTGATGCGCTTCTGCGCATTCGTCTAAACTCCCGGCCTACCCAGTTTGCCATGAGGGCGGTCGTGTATTTCAACTCGCCGGTCTTTCTTTACGTGTTCCTCGCGGGTGTGCTGCTGATCTATCACGGCGTCCCGGCCCTCTTGAATTTGAAGAATGAATCGCAGTCGTCGTTCACGAATACATTCTTGTTCCTCGCCAGTTTACTCTTCTACGCCTGGGGCGAACTCGGTTATGTCATCGTGTTGTTCGCTTCGCTGGTGGTGAACTACGCCTTCGCACGCGCCGCCGATCAGCTGAACGCGCGCCATCTTTCGACCTGGCCCGTCGCGGTGCTGGCGGTGTCGCTGAATCTAGCCTTGCTGATCTGGTTCAAGTACGCCGGGTTTCTCGCGGCGACCTTCGCCGATTTCCTGAGTGCCCCGAGTCCGTTCGAAGCGGAGGATCACCTCCCCATCGGCATTTCGTTCTTCACGTTCCAAGCGATCAGCTACATCTCGGATGTGTGCCGGAAAGAGGTCCCCGCCGAGCGGAGCTTTCTGAAGTTCGGGGTGTACGTTTTTCTCTTCCCGCACCTCATCGCCGGGCCGATCGTCCGTTACCGCGACATCGCCGCGCAGTTGACCGTGCGTCCCGTCGGACTGGAGCGCTTCGCCGAAGGCGTCCGCCGATTGGGCATCGGACTCGCCAAGAAATTGCTATTGGCCGACACGTTTGCCGAAGCGGCCGATGCCGCGTTCGGGAACAAGGGGATGCCGGTCTCCGCGGAGGCGCTCACCATGGCTGCGGCGTGGTTCGGTTTGCTCTGCTGGTCGCTGCAAATCTATTTCGATTTCAGCGGCTACTCGGACATGGCCATCGGCCTCGGCAAGATGTTCGGCTTCGACTTCCTCGAGAACTTCCGCTATCCATACATAGCGGAATCGATCACCGAGTTCTGGCGGCGCTGGCACATCAGCCTGTCGAGTTGGTTCCGCGATTACGTCTACATGCCGTTGGGCGGGAACCGCGCCGGGCCGTGGCGGACGTACTGCAACTTGCTCATCGTGTTCGTGCTCTGCGGCCTCTGGCACGGGGCGAATTGGACCTTTCTCGTTTGGGGGCTGTACCACGGTGTCTTTCTCATCGTAGAGCGACTCGGGCTGAGCAGGTTGCTAACATCGATTCCGCAGCCGTTTCGACACGCGTACGCAATCCTCGCGGTGGCCGGGGGGTGGGTCTTCTTCCGTGCGGTCGATCTGCCGCACGCGATGGGCATTTTTCGGGCGCTCGTGCGGACCGACGGCGGTACTCAAGAATTCGCGGACGTGTGGAATCCGAAGTTGGCATTCGCACTACCGGTCGGGTTGCTCGCCTGCTTGCCGATCATCCCGGCGGCGAAGCGATACCTCGCAGGCCGCGCCGAATGTTGGAGTGTCACACCCGGACTGATCGGGAATCTCGGTATCGCGGTCTGCTACCTCGGGGCATCGATGCAGCTCGCCGCGAAGACGTACAGCCCGTTCATCTACTTCCGTTTCTGAGGTCGACGCATGGAACCGATTCCTCGCAGCCGCGGCCGCCGCACCGTCGATCTCCTCTGCGTGGGCGTCTTCGCGCTGGCCGTCGGCTTACCCGTCTACGGCTTGCTGTTCAAGAAGCCGCCGCGGCTGGAAGAGAACCGCGAACGCTACGCCTTCCCGCCGATTTCGACCGAGCGGCGCGTCATCGAAAAGTTCCCCGCCGACTTCGAACTGTATTTGGGGGATCGCATCGGCTACCGCGATGTGCTGCTCTCGTGGCACCGCCGATTGATCTTCGGCGTGCTCGACGAACCGGTGACCGCCAAAGTGTGGATCGGCAAGGACGGCTGGTTGTTTCTCTATGTGAAGGATCCGTTCGAAGGAATCCCGCAAACGCCGAGTGTGGCCGCGCGCATCGCAATGTGGGCCGACGCGTTCGAAGCGCGGCACGCGTATCTCAAAGCCCGCGGGATCGAGTACATCGTGGTCGTCGCGCCGGACAAAGCGGACATTTACCCCGAATACCTGCGCGGCTATCCGTCGCGGCATCCGACCCCCGAAACGGGGACGCCGTTGGCGAAGCTGCTCGCGGAACGCGGTGTTCCCTGCGCGAATCTGCTGCCGGGGATGCTCGCCGAAAAGCGGCGCGATCCGCGGCAACTCTACTTCAAGACCGATTCCCACTGGACCCCGGCGGGCGCCCACGTCGGTTACAAAGCACTGTCGCAAGCGGTGACGGAGCGCTTCCCCGAGTTTCGGATGACGCCCGACAGTGCCTATACCCCGAGCCGTCTCGCCTGCGGAGGTGATCTGCGCAGGCTGGCCGGGACGCCCGACGACGAACCGATGGAAACGACCCCATGTCACGTGCCGCTGACGGGCGTGACGTACCGCGATGCGCCGGATTATTTCTCGGAGACGCAGCGCGCCGAGCATTTGAACGGTCGCAAAGATTGGGTCTCGGCGCAGCCGTCGGCAAGCGGTCCGAATACTTTGTTTCTCCACGATTCCTTTGGCGATTATCTGAAGCCATATTTGAGAAGTGATTTCACCGGGGTCTGCGAAGCGAGCACGTACGGGCTACCGTTGGAAGCGCTCCGCGTCGAGCAACCGAAATTGGTGATCCAGCTCTTGGTCGCGCGGCAGGTGTATTGCTTACTGCCGACGAACCCGCCCGGAGTGGGCAAGGGGACGAGGTGATGTGACGTTGTCCGGTTCCCCCTCTCCGCTCGGGGGTGAGCCGGGTTGCGTGAGCGCCCGGAGATGCAGTCACAAACTCCGGGC
>JAYTBD010000522.1:0-4027 GCA_043737155.1 Fimbriiglobus sp.
TTCTACATGCCGCCCGAGCAGACCTCGGGATCGAAGGAACAGTTCGGCCCGGCCAGCGACATCTGGTCATTCGGGATCATCCTGTTCGAAATGCTCACCGGCACCCGCCCGTTTCGCGAAGATTTGAAGCCCGCGCTCTACGACCAAATCCGCGGTGCCGAACCGGAGATTCCCGACTCGGTCCCCGACGGGCTGGCGACGATCATCCGCCGGTGCCTCCGGAAATCGCACCTCGACCGCTATCCGACCGCCGCCGCGCTCGGCGAAGATTTGGATCGCTGGCTCGAAGGCGCGCCGGTTGATCCTTTGCCGGCTGCGCGGATTGCTCCAAAATCGAAACGCCGCATCGGTCGGATGGTGGCGCTCGGCTTGGCACTCGCCTTGGTGGCCGGTATCGCCGCGACGACCGCGGCCGTCTGGCCCGCGAAAAAGAAGAGCATCGCCGAGCGTTTGCGTGCGGGGGAGACGGTGACGCTGATCGGGGAGAAAGGATTGCCGGAGGATTTGGGGCGTGCGGTGCCGGGAGTGGAAGGGCAATTATTCCTCGCCGACAACGGGTACTGTTCGCTCATGGATCCCGGTTTGGCGGTGCGATTATTGTCGACGGAACAAATCGATCTGCCAGTCGAAGTCTCCGTCGAATGCGCCTTTCCGGATAGCGTGCTCAGCCAGAATCCCGTGAACAACACGATTTACCCCTATTCCGGATTGGTTTTCGGGTACAGATCGACTTCATTGGAAGCACGACCCCAGCATCATTATCTTCAATTGATCCAGTCTTACGAGAATCCGAAGAATCGGTCGGTCGATGAAGTCGCCGCGATCCGGCGAATGCATTGGAGCACATCCGCACACAGTGATTATGTCACTTTGGAACGATCCGGTCGCACGATAGACCTCACACGACCCGAGACGGGATCATTGAATTGGAAACGGATCGCGCTCGAAATCCGCTCCACCGAGCTCGCGGGAAGTATGGACGGAATGAAACTGAAACCGCTACCGGTGGGCGGGACTTTGTGGCGTATGCGTCGCAAGCCGGAGACCGAGCCGGAGCTCGGCTCGGCTTTTGGAATCACGACATTTCTTTCCCAGACGTATTTCCGCAATCTGAAGATCAAACCGCTACCGCAATAGGTGAGGAGAACCGGTGGAATTCGACTTCAAGACCTTCGAATCGCTCGTCGAGCAGACCCTCGCCGACGCGGCGAAGCTGCAATACGGCGAAAGTGCGTGCGTGCTGACGCTCCCTCAGATCGTCGAGCCACATATTGGAAGTCAGCCACCGTTCATTCCGACATTCCCGGTCGGGACCGGCCATATATCCGTCACCGTCAAGTCCAATACACCCGGCCTGTACGTCCTCCTCCTCAAAAATTCCAATGCGTTCGGCTGGCCGTGGATCTTCATCGAAAAACGGGACACACCCTACACGCGGAAGATTTTCACACCGTATGTGGCTGCCGGCCAGTACGAAATCGAATTGCGGCGCGTCGGTTGCCAATCGCCGAGTGGCGCGACCATTCTTCCGGTCGACTTCAAAGTCGGTTGATTCTTTCGAATAATGGATCCGACCGCTGCCTCGGGTTGAAGATTCGGATCCTCCGAGCATCCCCATAACCCCGTTTCCGAGGCCATTCTTATGCAGAAGCAACGTTTGACATTGGTGGAACGGATCGTTCAATTTTTCCTTCGCCTCTTCCAGAAGCGGGCGCTGGTTCGAGTCTACACGCACATCACCGTACCGGGTTCGGGTGCCGGCATCGGTCAGGGTCAACAAACGATCGCGTTCGAATTCGGAACCACCGTGGCGGGCATTATTTACTGTCTTCAAATTTTCCGGGAGCCGGATTACGATACCCCGATCCAGTCGATTCAACTCGCCGTGGACTCGACGACGTACTCTCTGGATATCCTGATCGCCGCCGACACGGGTTACATGTTCAGAATCGTGCCCTGCGATCCCGGTGGCATGATCGTCGTCGCCGGCTCGATCGGGATTTCATCCGCCATCATCGATTGATGCTCAATTTTTCCGTCGCGCGGGAGGCCCCCGCACCGGCGCGGCGGATCGCTCGGACCGCAATGTCCCTTCGCCCAATCCTCACCCGAACTCCCCTCGCAGTTCGGGCGTGCGTCCGTACAATAGTCAGTTGTTGAACCCACGACCTTCGTAGAACACCGCACGCCCCATGAAGCGCACCGACATCCGCAACGTCGCCGTCATCGCCCACGTCGACCACGGCAAAACGACCCTCGTCGATCAAATGCTCCGGCAGTCCGGCCTCTTCCGCAGCGAGGAACTCGACAAGCTCGTCGGGGGCCAGCACGGCCTCATCATGGACAGCAACGACCAGGAGCGCGAGCGCGGCATCACGATCCTCGCCAAGAACTGCGCCATCCGCCTCGGCGATGTCAAAGTCAACCTCATCGACACCCCGGGGCACGCCGACTTCGGCGGCGAAGTCGAGCGCATCCTTAAGATGGCCGACGGTGTATTCCTGCTCGTCGACGCCGCCGAAGGCCCGCTGCCGCAGACCCGCTTCGTGCTCCGCAAAGCCTTCGCCTGCGGTCTGAAGCCCATCGTCGTCATCAACAAGATCGACCGGCCCGACGCCCGCATCAACGAAATCCATTCGATGGTCTTCGACCTGTTCATCGAACTCGGCGCCAGCGAAGATCAAGCCAACTTCCCCGTCATCTATGCCTCGGGGCGCAACGGCGTCGCGACCACCGACATGGCCGTGGAGCCCAAGGATCTCACCCCGCTCTTCACGGCTATCCTCGATACGTTCCCACCGCCGGAAGGGGACGACTCCGGCCCGCTTCAAGTGCAGATCATGGCCCTGTCGTACTCCGAATTCGTGGGCAAGATCGCCATCGGCAAAGTCTTCAGCGGGAAGATCCGCAAGAACCAACGCGTCACCGTGGTGAAGCAAAAGGACGGTTCGACTTTCCCGGACGTCATCGTTCAACTGCTGGAATTCGACCGTTTGGCGCGCCGCGAAGTCGACGAAATCCGCGCCGGCGACATTTGCAGCATCGTCGGTATCGACGACGCCGACATCGGCGACACCATCTGCGACTTCGAAAATCCGCTGCCGATGGCCCCGCTGACCATCGACGAGCCGACGCTCGACATGCTCTTCAAAGTAAACGACTCCCCGTTCGCGGGCCAAGACGGCAAGCCTTGCACGAGCCGGGAACTGCGGGACCGCCTCGACATGGAACTCCAAGCGAACGTGGCGTTGCGCGTCCGCCCCGGCGAGCGGGAGAGCGAGTTCATCGTCAGCGGCCGCGGCTTGCTCCACCTCGGGGTGCTGCTCGAATCGATGCGCCGCGAAGGGATGGAAATCGCCGTCGGCAAGC
The DNA here is from genome assembly GCA_043737155.1 of Fimbriiglobus sp. Taxonomy (GTDB): domain Bacteria; phylum Planctomycetota; class Planctomycetia; order Gemmatales; family Gemmataceae; genus JALHQU01. The sequence goes on from JAYTBD010000522.1 coordinate 3,370, forward strand.
CGAAGGTCATCTACAAGGAGGTCGACGGCAAGACGCACGAGCCGATCGAGTACCTCGTCGTCGAAGTGCCGACCGAGCATTCCAACTCGGTTATGCGGTTGGTGCTGGAGCGCCAAGGCGAATGCGAGAAAATGGAGAACCACGGCACGACGACCCACGTCGAGTTCTTCATCCCGGCCCGGGCGCTCATCGGCCTGCGGACGCGCATGATGACGGCCACCCAAGGCACGGCCATCCTGCACCACAACTTCCACGAATACCGCCCGCTCAAGTCGAACATCCCCGGCCGCGCGCTGGGCGTGCTCATCAGCATCGAAACCGAAAAGGCCACGGCGTACGCCATCGACGGCTTGCAGGATCGCGGGACGCTCTTCGTCTCCCCGCAGGAAGCGGTTTACGGCGGTCAAATCGTCGGCGAACATTGCCGCGAGAACGATCTGACGGTGAACGTGACCCGCAAGAAGCCGCTGACGAACATGCGGGCGTCCGGGTCGGACAAGGCCGCATCGACGAAGCCGCCGCGGGACTTCAGCATGGAAATGGCGCTGGAATACATCGAAGATGACGAACTGGTCGAAATCACCCCGAAGCAAATCCGCATGCGGAAAGTCTTCCTCAGCGAAGGCGAGCGCAAGCGCGGCGGCCGCAAGGGATGAGT
>JAYTBD010000523.1:0-9669 GCA_043737155.1 Fimbriiglobus sp.
CTTGGTCAGAAAGTCGTCGGCCCCGGAGGTGATGTTGCCGCTGAGGTGGTCGCCGTCCCCTCGGCCGGAGAGGACGATCACCTTCAAATGCGGCGACGCCGGGTTCTCGCGGACGCGCTGCAGCACCTCGGCGCCGCTGAGCTTGGGCAGATCCATGTCGAGCAGCACGAGGTCGAAGGGGCGTTGGGTCAACAGGCGCACCGCGTCTTCGCCGTTGTCGGCTTCTTCGATCCGCACACCGTGCTTCGCGAGCGCCAACCGCACGATCTGGCGGTTGTGCAGTTCGTCGTCCACCAGCAAGACGGACGGCTGGCGCGGGACGTACACATCGGTCGCGGTGCCCGTCTCCGTTTCCGACGAAGTCGATCCTTGCCAACCGAGGAAGGGGGTGAGGGCACGGAGCGCGGCCGAGGCCGAAGGGATGCGCCGATTCGGATCGGGGTCGGTCATCCGATTCAACAGCGCCGTCAGCTCGTCCGGGATCGGACCGGTTGCCCGTGTGCGGGACTGCGAAAAAGGCGGCCGCGCCGTGAGCGAGAAAAGCAACGTCGCGGCCAAGGAAAATAGATCGCAGCGCGGATCGGCGCGATGCGGTTCGGCGCCGAGTTCCGGGGCGAGATACCCCGCCTTCGACTCGCTCGGCGGCACGATCCACGACGCGCCGAATTGGAAGAGTTTCGCGTGGCCCTCCGGCGTGACGAACACCGAGGCCGGGTTCAGATGCCGGTGGAAGACGCCGTGCCCGTGGGCTTCGGTGAGAGCGTCGGCGATCTGGTGCGCCACTTGGCAAGCCCGCGCCACGGGCAGCGGCCCGCGCTCGCGCACCCAGTCACCGAGGGTCTGACCGGGGAGTAGTTCCATCACCACGTAGGGGCGCGTTTCCCCGTCGGGCCCGGCGTTCGGTTCTTCGCCGGCGTCGAGCACTCTCACCAACCCGGGGTGCCGGCAGGCCATCAACACGCCCACTTCGTCGAAGAAGTGATCGAGCGCGACGGAAGTGCGCGAGCCGCGGAAGACTTGGATCGTGACCGAGGCCTTCAACCGGCGGTGCTCGGCCCGGAACAACCCCGGCGAGTTCTTGCCGAGCTTCTCCAGCAGGCGGTAGTTGCCAAAGATCAGCCCGGATGCGGATCCGGTGATCCCGATCTGCTCCGCTTGAAAAGGGGTGAGTAAACGCCGCGCGACGAGCTGTTGGAGCAAATGCGTGGTATCGGTCTCGCGGCCGAGTTCTTGGCGATCAAATGCGGATATGGCACCCCACTCCCTAACGCTTAAGACATCCGTGCTGAGGAGCGGCTCGATAAGGGCCGTCCCCGTGAATCCGGGACGGCTCGGAAGTAAGGCCGGCATGGTCCACACCGGGGGCGAACGACTGCGGAGTGATGGGATGACTGGGAAAAATAGAGCGCGATGCGTGCCAAAACACATAACCATTTGAAAAAATTGAGCGGGGTTTGTGCGGCGCGGAAGGAATTATTCCGCTGTCCCAATTAACCCGGTTCGTGCGCCCGCCCGAGTGCCTCGGCCCATTCGCGATCCTCGGCCCCGAGCGCCACGTCCGGCGGCAGCGGGCAGCGGTAGTCGATCAGTTTCTCGAGTTGACTCTGCTCGTAGGCCCGCGCGAAGATGACTTGCAAGTCGATCACCGTGTCGCGGTCGTCGGTGGCGAGCGGCAGGCGGATCTTCGGCAAGCGCTTGCGCAGATTCGCCGGGAAGCATTCGTGCGTGGTCGAATTGTTCGCCCGCGAGACGATGGCGAGGTAGTGGTGCGACGGCAAGTCGACCCGGTTGAACGAGAGCGGCGGCCGGCCTTGGGTGACCAAGTCGAGTTCGAGGATGCTCGCCCGCTCCGCGTGGGCCAGCGCCCGCGTCGCCAGATACGCGTCGCGGCCCGCCGTCGTCGTGCGGTTGGCGATGCCGACGACATCGACGAGCGTGACGAGGCGACCGTCCGTCCGGCTGCGGATTTCGATGTACTCCTCGTCGTGCTGGGATTTCTGCACGGAGGTGAACAGGACCAATTCGGATTCGTACTGCCGCGAGTGGACGCGCGCCCGATAGCGGTCCACGAGGCCCGGCAGCAGCAACTGGTAGAGCGACGCGATCAGGTGCTTGCGGAACACCGGAAAGCGCGCCGCGTCTTCGAGGTACGGATCCATTCCGGGGAGAGGACTGGGCACTGCGGCAGCCTCCGGCTGATGGGGGTCGTTTGGGTAGAAGGGATTATACCGCGCCGGAAACGGGGTGGAGGTGCGGAGGCCTTCATGTCGCTGGCGAAATCCAATCGCGTTCGAGGAAGCGAGAATCCAGCTCGTCGAAATCGGTGTCGGTGGTCAGCAAGCGGGCGTCGAAGAAGTTGGCCGTGGCGGCGATCCAAAGGTCATTCTTCCCCATCGCGCGGCCGCGGGATTGGAAATGGGCGTCGATCTTGGCGTGGGTGTCGACCAATTCGCCGGATTCGATCGGCATTTCGTCGAAGTACCCCAAACGAATTCCATCCGATCAAGCTTGGCTCGACCCCATCCGATCAAGCTTGGCTCGACCCCATCCGAATTGCAGGGCGAGCGATCGTAACTCGCCGGTGTTGACGATGGAAATGATCGGCGTCGGGTCGATCAGGAGTAACTGATAATTGTGCCGGACCCGCTCCCACAATGCGTCATCTCGGACGTAGTGAACCAAAATGTTCGTATCGAGTTGGTAAAAAGGGGTGGCCACTAAGACAGTCTCTCCAAGGCTTCAAAGATTTGCTCATCCGTTTCATCGCCGGGCCAGCTACCCCGGACCACGTCGTCGAAGGTTTTCCCCTCCGGCAGGGGTCGTCCGCGACGCAAAAATTTCATCGCGCGGGCCCGGGCGGCGAGTTTCTCTTCGGGGGTGCGATTGATCAAGGTATTGACCGCTTCCGTCAACGCGGCCGGCGGACAGGCTTCCTTCTTGTTCCGATCGATGGTGTTCGGTGGTGTCATCGGTTTTTACCTCCGGTGTGGGGTGCATTATACTCTGTGCCGCTCCTCGTTCCACGGGTCGCCGCGGAGGGGGGCGCCGTTGTGGGGGGCTTCCCAGAAGCCGGGGCGATCCTCGGACATGAACTCGATGCCGCGGACCCACTTCGCACTCTTCCAAGCGTAGAGCTTGGGAATCACCAGACGCACCGGGTAGCCGTGTTCGGGGTCGAGGTCCGCGCCGTTGTGGCGGAGGGCAAAGAGGCAATCATCGCCGAAGAAATCTTGGATGGGTAGGTTCGCGGTGAATCCGTATTCGCAATGGACCATGACGAATTTCGCTTCCGCAGAGATAGCCGCGTGCTTCCGCAGTTCCGTCGTGCGCACCCCTTCCCACAGGTTGTCGAGTTTGCTCTCGCCCGTCGAGCAATGCAGATCGGCGAAGACTTGGACGCGCGGCAGCGCCGCGAATTCTTGCCAGGTGAACGTCTTGACCCCATCGATGAGCGGCTTGGGAAACAGGGTGAAGGTCCAAGTGGCGGGGTCGAAGGTCGGCACCTCGCCCCAGTGGAGCACGGGCCAGCCGCGCGTCGGCACTTGGTTCGGAGGCAAGCGATCCGCCCGGCACGTGTCGGGGCTGACGATGGTTTCGAGTGGGTCCATGGTGGAATCTTCCGCGAAAGTGAGCTGCGCTTCAAGCCCTCCGGTCGGCCAGCCGCGCTTTGGCCCGCTCCAAAATCATCGCGTGGTCGAACGCCAGTTCGGGGAGATCGTCGAGCGGGAACCACTTCGCCTCGGACGCATCGTCCGCCGCTTTCGGCTTGAGCTTCTTGCGGTCGACGCGGGCCAAGAATGCGACGCTCACCGTCCAACCGCGCGGATCGCGACCGGGGTCGCCGGCCGTGTGGAGCTGTTCGAGATCCGGCGCGGCGAGTCCGGTTTCTTCGAGCAGCTCTCGACGGGCGGCATCGGCCAGCGTCTCGCCTTCATTTACAAAGCCGCCTGGTAAGGCCCAGCTCCCGGAGAACGGATCGTGTTTGCGACGGATCAGCAGCACGCGCGACGGCTGGTCGCGGCTGAGCAGCACCACATCGATCGTCAGAGCCGGTCGCGGGTAGTCGTAGGTGTGCTTCTTCGCCATGGTCATCCATCCTTGGTCGCCAGCTTGTACAGGTGCAGCGCGGCGCGACCGCTGATTTGGCCGTGCTTCATCAACTCCGCGGCGATGCTCTGCACGGCGGCCCAGACCGCGTCGTCGTTCATCAGATTTTCGACCTTCGAAAGCATCCGGCGCTCGTAGCGGTCGAGTTGCTTTTCGGTGGCGCGCTGCAGCGCCAAACCGCGGGCGTGGCGGAGATCGCGTCCGGCGGCGCCGCGGTCGTAGCGGCCCGTCAGCCGCGCTTCCGCCGCCATCCCGGCGAGCGAGATCAGGATCTCCTGTTCGACCCAGTCGACGGACGCGCGTTGAACGCCCTTGCGGAACTCGCACTGGCCGAGGTGCAATTGGTTGGGCAGCACGCTGACGCGGTGGACCGGCCGGTCGTGGGCCAGCGCGACCACGGCGTGGCCCGCTTCGTGGTAAGCGGTGGCGAGGTCGTAAGCGGGCGGTACTGCGTTCGGCATGCGAGGCCACGCGGGGGAGAACCACCATTGTAGCCGCGCGGTTCAGAACTGCAGGGCGAACACCAGCGCGGCCACCGGAATGACGCCCCACTTGTCATAGTCGTCGTGGAAGGCGGTGGCGCCGAGGCGGAAGCCGAGGTCGGTGGCGATCCGGTCGGTGAAGCGGTGTTGCCAGATGAATTCGACATCGGCTCCGAAGCCGACCGGGGCGCGGCCGAAGGGGATGAGGGTCGCGCTGACGCTCGGCCGCACCGCCACGAGGTTCCGCCGTCCTTCGTACATGTGGCAGTCGTAGCGGATGGCCGTGGAGACAAAGGGGACGATCCACCAAACGCCGACGCCGGCTTCGGCCCAGAAGCGCGATTCGAACAGGCGCGCTTGGAGGCGGACACCCGTCGGGCAGCCGACATCGAGAGAGACGCGGAAGCTCTCGTCCGCAGGCGCTTTGGGTAATTCAAACACCGGCGTCGCGTCGAGGAGCGGATCGACCGGCCGCGGCGGTGGCGGTTCGGTCGTGAGCGGGACTTGGCCTCGGGCCAACCCCGCGAAGGCGATCGCGAGGAGTGTTGCGAACAGAGCGCGGTTCACGGCGGGCACCTCAGCGCAGGGTCGATTTGGTCTTCGGCTCCGGAGGGCCCATGAACTCGGGACTGTCCGGTTCGGGTTCCTTCTGCAATTTGTCCTTGACGAGCCCGCTGAGCTCATCGCCGGCTTCACCGATCTTCTTCGTATCGACCTCGACGTTGATGTTTTGTTTGCCGTCCTTGCCGGGCGACATCGCGAATTTGTACCAGCCCATGTAATAGCCGACGCCGATAAAGGCGACGACGATCAGCCCGACGAACGCGAGGAAATTCCGCACGGTACCACCCTCCTGCGAGAAACGACCGCCACCGAATAGTAATGATGCCCGGCGGGGGAAATTGCGCCTACGCCAATCTGATTGCGTCGGGCCACGTGCATAAGCGCTATGCACACGGTGCCGAAGCGCGGGGCAAGTTGCGGATTGATCCCGGGTGAATTCGAAGCCGACGAAACTTTCTCGCAAATGGAAATCGCCTGAAATCTGTGGTGATCTTGTGCAGCAACGGCTCGTTTGCAGGCGTGAAAAACGGATTGGCACGGTCAGTGCATTACTCGTATTTCGCAAGAGTGAGACGCGGTTGGGAACACGGGCTGTTGGGAGAGGCAGACCGGGTTTGCTACCGCCAACACACTTGCGATACCACCCTTGGTTGCCGGGAGAGGGGAGAGGCTCTCGGCAACTTGGGTGGTTGTTTTATGGGCGGCACTTCGAAATCACTTCGTCAGAACTTCAACCCGAGCGTCGTGAAGTAAGTCAGGTCGTTGCGTTTGGCGTTGCCGGGGTCGCTGTCGTAGCGGTCTTGGATGCCGAACCGCAGCACCGTGCCCGTGTCGGGGTCGATGACCCACTCGTACGCCAACCGCGCCCGGATGCGGTACTGGCCCCAATCGGCGATGCGCGGGTAGAAATCCAGAATCGAAATCAGCGAGCTGTACTCGGTGACGCGTTGGCGGAAGTCGTATCCGAACAGGCCTTCCGCGATCCACCGGCTCTCGGAGCCGTCCGAACCGAGTTCCCGTACGGCCCCGACGCCGACCCGGGTGCGCAGCGTCGTACGGGCGTCGTCGAACACCGTGTAGCCGACTCCGCCGTAGATCCCGACGCGGAACCGGTAGGCGCGCAGTTCGTCGTATTCGATCTGGTTCGCCGCGAAGAGCGAGTACTTGCTCCCGGCGAAGAGGATTTCGTCCCGCGTGTTAAACAGCGCCTGCTGGGTGTTCGTCTTCGAGTTCTGCACCGAGTAGACGTAGATGAAGTCCGAGGTGAGCACGTTCTCCGGGGTTCTGCGCCGGACGTTCCAACCGCCGCGGAAGTTGAACACGTCCGAGTTGCCCGACGCGCCGTTGATGCCGAAGTCGGCGCCGCCCGACCAGGGCTTGGGCATCCGCGGCGGCAGCAGGCTCCACTCCGGCTTCGCCTCCGGTTCCGGCGGGCCATCCGCATCTTCGACGACTTCGACGGGCGCTTTGGGCTTCGGCAACGGATTCGAACCGAACACCGAATTGGGCGTGAAGGCTTCGCTCAGAGGCAGTCCCGACGAGGAGCGCCCAGCGATGGGCGATGGCGATGAGATCGGCTGTGCCGAGGCGACCCCGCACGCGAGGAATACGAGCAGTCCCAGCACCCGCCTCATCGGGGAATCCCTTCGCCAACGATTCGCGGAAGGTAGCGGAATAGCGTGGGAGGTGCAATCGTGCAAGGGTTGTCTGGCTGAGGGGTGCAAACGATTCCTGGTGTCTTTCGTAGTGGAGTGACCAGCGGCAAATGTCATGTCCGTGCGGTTGAACATTCTTCCGGCCTGAAAGGCCGGTTCTGTCAGCCCAGGTCGGAGTTGGCGAAGCCAACGGAGGCCTGGGTACTTGCGAAAGACAGAAGCCCGGCCTGAAAGGCCGGTTCACGGCCGGCAATGAATCGGCCTTTCAGGCCGAGAGGAAACCCCTATGTAGACCCAGGCCTCTGTTGGCTTCGCCAACTCCGACCTGGGCTGACAGAACCGGCCTTTCAGGCCGGAAGAGCGACACGACATTTGCCTCGGGACGGTCCAGTAGGTCACGCTCTGCGTGACGTGCTTCCCGCGATCAACCGAACTGAATTCATCGCCGGCGTCACGCAAAGCGTGACCTACGAAACCGGACAATGCCGAGTGACCACCGAGAATCGTTGGCACACCCATCGGGACAGAGGATAGAGTTCAGACGCTAGACCGGAGTGCCACCGCCCACGCCACGCCCGGTTCCAATTCGCCCGCTTCCAACTCCCATGTTCCTTCCGGGGCTTCCAACACCTCGGGCGTCTCCAAGTCCACGCGGCAGTTCTGCAAGTCGCGGACACCGGAGCCGATCGCTTTCAACAGCGCTTCCTTGCAAGTCCAACCGCGCAGGAACGCGGCGGGCCGCAGTGCCGGGGCGAGGCGGAAATATTGCTCCTGCTCGGGTGGAGTGAAGTAGCGACGCATCAGGCCGTCGCAATCCCGCTTCGGATCGGCCGATTCGATATCGACGCCGATGGGTCGACGGGCGATGCCGAAGAGTGCGAACCCGGCCGTGTGGCTCAGGTTGAAGTGGACGCCATCGACGACCGGTTTGCCATCGGATGTGAGTTGAATCGGGATCCGAGCTGGGGGGACTTTCAACCACAGAGCCAATGCCGAGCGGATGATCCGCCGGCCTCGGACGGACTGCGATAAGGCCAACTGATGACGCAAGTTCGCGGCGCGGGCTTTTTCGGTGTCGCTGAGCACATCGGCATCGGCGACCCATTCGGGAAGCGGCTCCTCATCGCGGACGACCCAGAGGCACGGGTCGCCCCGTTCCGGTGTCGGCGCCATCGAATGGAGGAACCGGATCACATTTGCACTTCGGCCGGTTGCAGCACGAATGGGTCCTGCCCCTCGGCGATGCCGGGGAGCTTCAATTCTTTCACCGTCCACCCGGCGTGCTGGAGTTCCCCGGTGTAGGGCGGCTCACCCGTCACGTTGCCGAGCACGCGGATCGCCGACGGGCTGAACCCCTTCACCACCGTCACGCGGTCGCCTTCGGTTCCGCCGAGCACCGATTCGACGATGATGTACTTCCGGAGCGCCGCCGCCGCTTTCTTGTGGACCTCGCGGACTCCGGCCCCCACTGCGGCATCCGGCGCCGCGCTGATGTCTTCCATCAGGAAATCGACGAGCCGCGCCTCGGCCTGTAGCAAGCTGAGGATGCGGAGCGCTTCCCCGGTCGGCTTCGACGGGGGCGCTGGAACGAGCGGGGTCGATGGTACCGGCGCGGCGGGAGTCGCGCTGCCCAACAGGGCGTCGATCTTCGCGGCCAGCGCGGGATCGCGGTTCGCATGGCCGGCGACCGTCAGGCCCCACCACGCTTGGCCGAGGTTGCCGGCGCGGGCGAAGGCGACCGCCGCAATCAGAAACAGCGTTCCGGCGACCCCGAGACCCAACCCGAGCAGCATCATGTCCATCGGTGCGAATTCCCATTGTCGGAAGGAATAGAAAAAGGATACGGACGACTCCGCGCCTTGACCCGCCCCGCCCGGTGGTTTAGAGTTTGTAGTTACCCGCCTGCCCGCCGCGCGTTCGACCGACGGCCCGTTTGTTTCGACCCCGGCTCTCCCACACCCTCCGAAGGGGCTTTCCCATGCGCCGGACTTTCGCCCGCGCCCTCTCGTTCTTAACGGTAGCCGGCGTCGCCGTGCTGTACGCCCAGCAGCCGGGCATTCCGATGCCGGCGCCGCGCATCGCCACCGTCTTCCCGATGGGCGGCCAACTTGGCACCACCGTCGAGATCACCGTCTCCGGCACGGACATCGACGAACCGACCGGCCTGATCTTCTCCGCCCCGGAGATCAAAGCCGAATTGATCGTCGCGCCGGAGCCGGTGGTCGATCCGAAGGCGAAAGACAAACCGGCGCCCAAGCCGAAGCGGACTGGGCCGATCTCGAACGCGAAGTTCAAAGTCACGATCCCCGCGAGCGTCCGGCCTGCGAGCTACGACTGCCGCTTGGTGAACAAATCCGGGATCAGCAACCCGCGCGCGTTCGTCGTCGGCGAGAAGCCCGAGGTCAGCGAGAGCGACAAACCCCACAACGATGTCGAAGTCGCGCAGAAGCTCGAACTCGGTCACGTTGTCAACGGGTTTATCGCCAGCCCCGCCGACGTGGATTACTACACGTTCGCGGCCAAGGCCGGGCAGCGCGTGCTCGTCCACTGCGCGACCTCCAGCATCGACAGCCGGGCGCGGACGCTCGTTGAAATCTTCGACGCCAACGGGAAGCGGGTCGCGCTCAACCGCAACTATAAGGAGAACGACGCCCTCGCCGACGTGACCGTTCTTACCGACGGTGCACTCTTCGTCCGCGTCTCCGAGTTCGCCTATCAAGCGGGTACTGCCGAGTACTTTTACCGCCTCAGCATCACGACCGCGCCGTGGATCGATGCCGTCTATCCCGCGGCAATCAACCCGACCGGCACCACGCCGGTGACGATCTACGGTCGCAACCTCCCCGGCGGCAAAGTCGTGG
>JAYTBD010000524.1:0-1535 GCA_043737155.1 Fimbriiglobus sp.
CGCGCCCGCCCCGACAAATCCTGGTCGCTCACCGACTGTATTTCGTTCGTAGTGATGGGGCAACACAAACTGACCGAAGCCCTCACCGCCGATCACCATTTCGAACAGGCGGGATTCGTGGCCTTGCTCAAGCTACCTAAAGCGTCTTGAGAAACTCCACCACCGCCGCGCGTTCGTCGTCCGTCAGCTTGTCCCCGTAAGTATGTCCGCCGTTGCCGCGGCCCGACTTGTCCGTGTCGTACACCTTCCTCCGTTCGATCGCTTCCAAGCTCGACTTCGGCGCCGGAACTTCCACGACCTTCCATCCGACTTTGACTTTGTCGTAATCCGCCTCGTCCGTGCGGTAGCTGCGCGTGAAAATCCTCGGCCGCGCTTTGCTGTTCAATATCCCGTCGAGCGTCGGCACGCTGCCGTTGTGAAAGTACGGCGCCGTGGCCCAGATGCCGTCGAGCGGCGGGGCTTGGTAGCCGGCGGTTTCGTTCATCCGGTAGCCGGGGAAGAACCAGCTCCCGTTCGCCTCTTTGGCGAACCAACTCGAGTTGTAAGCCGCGGCGAACTTCGGCTCCAAGCTCTCGTACTTCTTGCGGTCCGTGCCGATCTCGTCGAGCGGAATCACTTTGTTCGGGTAGGTCCATTGCTCGCCGTAGGTCCCGTGGCACTTCGCGCAATTGGCTTCGAACACCTTTTGCCCCGCCGCCGCTTTCTTCGCATCGACGGCGAAAGGGTACTTCGGCGGGATGATGTTCAGCAAGTATTGTTGAACGTCTTTGAAGAGCGGCTCGGTCCGTTTGAAGTCCGACGCCGTCGTCAGCGGGTGCATCATGAATTGCATCAGACTGCGGACGCTGCGGGCGTCGGACGCGCCGATGTGGTACATTGTCTTCTTCTTTTTGAGCAACCACCATGCGGGGGTGTCTTCGCACGTATCGTCGTGCAAACCGAGGTCGCGCGGAATCAATGTGAGAAGCAGATCATCGGTGCGATAGCCGAGCAGATAAACCGCGAACGGCCCCGCTTCCGTGGTGCCGCGGACGTTCGTGAACGCGAACGGCACCTTGCCCGGGCTGTTCGCGGCCGCCGCCATTTCTTCGAAAAGCGCCTGAAAATCCAGCGATGAGTTGCCGAGGCCGATCATAGACTTGCCCAGGATCGATCCGCCGTGGCAGGTCATGCAGTCAATGCCGATTCCTTGGCCGAACAGCAAATCGGCTTTGCGCAACCCCATGGGGTAGCCGCCATTTTCGTACGGGGCTTCGTGGAGACCGTAGCGCTCGCGGAACCGCGCGGGATAGTCCGCGGGCTTCTCCTTCAAGGCCCAGACCTTCCACGCGTTCTCATACGACGCCTTGGGCCAGAACGCTTTGATGGTCGCGGTCGTTTCGAGCACCTTCTTACCGCGCTCCGCCGCTGTCGGCTCGGCCGCGCGAAGAGAAGGCGAAAAAATGAGAAACGTGAGGAATAGCAATCCCCGCGACATGGCGAAACCTCTGGGCTTGGGCACTCCCATTATAAGCGGAGCGGACTTCCGAAGTCCG
>JAYTBD010000525.1:0-4022 GCA_043737155.1 Fimbriiglobus sp.
CACCGCGTCGCGCCGGCGCAGCCCGCATACCTTTCAAATACAAAGAGTCCCAGGGACACGGTTTATCGGATCGCCTCTCAGCCCCGCTGCGGCCGAACCATTCCAGCTTGTCAACGAGGTTTCAATGGCCGCACCCGACCCATCCACTTCCTATTCCCCCGGTTTGGAAGGCGTCGTCGCCGGGCCGACCGCGATATCCTCCGTCGAGGACGGCCTGCGCTACCGCGGCTACGCCGTCGCCGACCTCTGTGCCCAGTCCACCTTCGACGAAGTCGCCTATCTGCTCATCTTCGGAGAACTCCCCACGGCCAAGGAATTGCAGGGGTTCTGCGAGCGTGTGGCCATGGCCCGGCGGTTGCCCGAACCGGTCAAACAACTCTTCCCCGCGATGCCGAAGTGGAGCGTCCCGCTCGATGTCCTGAGGACCGCCGTGAGCGCGCTGGCCCACTTCGACCAAGATGCCGCGGACAACTCGCACGAGGCCAACGTGCGCAAGGCCGAGCGGTTGCTGGCGCAAATGCCTGTGATCATCGCGGATCAACACCGCATCGTCAACGGATTGCAACCGGTCGCCGCGCGGCAAGACCTCTCCCACTCGGCCAACTTCCTCTGGATGCTGAGGGGCGTCGAACCGACCCCCGAAGACGTGAAGGCACTCGACGTGTCGCTGATTCTGTACGCCGAGCACGAATTCAACGCGAGTACATTCGCGGCGCGTGTGATCGTGTCGACACTCTCCGATTTGCACGCCGCGGTCGTCGGTGCCATCGGCGCGTTGAAAGGGCCATTGCACGGCGGGGCCAACGAAAAAGTGATGGACGTATTGCAGTCTGCGGGCGGCCCGGACACCGCGGAAGCATGGACGCACGCGGCGCTCGCGCGCAAGGAGCGCATCATGGGCTTCGGCCACCGCGTGTACAAAGCCGGCGACGTCCGGGCCGGCATCTTGAAGGAGTTCGCCCGAGCCCGCGCGACCACGCCGGAATTGCGCGCGTGGGAAACGACGGCCGAGATCATCGAAGGGATCATGGCCTCGCAGAAGGGGATGTATCCGAACCTCGATTGGCCGGCGGGTCGATTGTACCACGCCATGGATTTGGCGATCCCGCTCTACACGCCGATGTTCGCGATGAGCCGCATCGCGGGCTGGGCGGCCCACGTCATCGAGCAGTTGGACAACAACCGATTGATCCGTCCGCGCGCGCTGTACAACGGGGCGCCGGCCCGCGAAGTGGTGCCGTTGGCGGAGCGGGGGTAATTTGGGCGAGCGGCACGGCGTGAGCGTGTCGTGGCTACGCTGTAGGAACCACGGCACGCCGCTCGTCTATAATCGACGATCCGGATTCACCCTTGGCCGTGGCCTATCAGTGCGTTGATCGGCCGTTTCGGGCTTGCGAATCACCGCCTTCGCTCAGCGGAAAAATTCGGCGACGCGGCAGGAGAAGCCGGGGAGGTGCGGCTCGGCGGCGAGGGTGTCGGCCTTCGTGAAAAGCTTCGGTTCGCGGTCGGGGCGGTGCTCGGTCACAGTGCGGAGGTCGGTATCGACGATCCAGACGATGGGCACGCCGCACTCGCGGTACTTCTTGAGCTTGGCGGCAATCTCTTTGATCGTGTCGTACGGCGACAGGATTTCGACCGCGAGGATCGGGGTGCCTTCGTACATCGACGATTCCGAGATTTCGGAGTCGGCGAGTTCGGCGGAGATCACCGCGACATCGATGCCGACGGTCGTCGAATGATCCGGGGAACGACTCAGGACGAATCCGGCCTCTCCCCCCACGACTTCCGGACGAGGTTCGGGTCTGCTCAGAGCCCAGTTGGCGAGGACTCGGGCGATTCGAACTTCGCACGAGCTGTGGAATCGGTTTCTGCGCGTCACTCCGTTCTCCTCCCCTATCTCCCATAAAACGCCGTCGAGGAGCATCCTCTCGGTGCCGTCGTCGGGAAGAGCCAAGAACTCTCCGAGCGTCATCGTTTTCGGGGCGTCGAGAACTGCGGTCGCCATTGTCCATTCCTCCTGCCGCTATCTTACATCGCCACGCGGCCAATGGCCGGGATCACCCCGCTTTCGGCCGCGTCGCGATCGCTTTGCGGATCACGCCGAGTACCTCCGCCCGCTCGGCGCCGACGAGCGGCAACCTCGGCGGGCGGGTCACTTCCGTGCCGAAGCCGCACTCGGCGCCGGCGAGCTTGATGTACTGCACTAACTTCACGTGCGTGTCGAGGTGCAGCAGCGGAGTGTACCAGCGGTAGACGGCGCGGGCTTCGGTCCATCTCCCCGCTTCGACCAAGTCCCAGATGAGCCGGTTCTCGGCGGGAAAGGCGTTCACCAAGCCCGAGATCCAACCGACGGCGCCGAGCAGTACGCATTCGAGGAAGAGGTCGTCGACCCCGGCGAAGATGGGGTAGCGGTCGCCGGTGACATTGATGATGTCGGTGATGCGGCGCGGGTTGTCCGACGATTCCTTGATGCAGGCGAACTTCGGTTCATCGGCCATTTCGGCGAACATCTCCGGGGTGATGTCCACGCGGTAGGCCGGTGGGTTGTTGTAAATCATGATCGGCAAGTCGCTGGCCTTCGCCACGCTGCGGAAGTGGGCGATCGACTCGCGGGCGTCGGTTTTGTAGACCATCGGCGGCAGCACCATCAGCCCGTCGGCGCCGAGCTTCTGCGCCTCGGCGGCCCAGCGGCAAGCGCCGGCGGTCGTGTACTCGGCGACGCCGACGAGCACCGGTACCTTGCCGCCGATGTGCGCGACCGTGGCCTTCAGCAGCTCGCGCTTCTCGGACGGTTCGAGGGTCGTGTTCTCCCCGACGGAGCCCATCATGACGAAGCCGTGGACGCCGGCCGCGAGCATCGCATCGAGGTGTGCGAGCGTGCCGGGGATGTCGAGGGAGAAGTCGGCGTGGAACTGGGTGCAAGCGGCGGGGAACACGCCGCGCCAAGTGACGGACATCGGGGACACTCCGTTGAGCGGGGAAGCGATAGGGTATGTCGGTCGGTGGTGAGCGACGATACAATGGGATGATCAACCACGGAGAATGACCATGGGCCGCGTGACAACGGAAGTTTCGATCTTCAATCTGAGAGACTTGTACGAGGCGGACCAAGGTCGGCTGACGTCCGATCAAGTGAGGCAAATCGTCGTGAAAGACGCCTTGGTCGATAGGGGTGCTTCTACACTGGCTTTGACGCCGAGTTTGATTCGGTTGCTGGGCCTGACCAAAAGGTCGGACAAGCGAATCATCACCGCATCCGGGCGGACGACGACGGGCTTGTACGATACGGTTCGCATGGAAATCATGGGCCGCGAAGCGACGGTCGATCCGATTGAAGTTCCGGAAGGAACCCCCATCCTCGTCGGTCAGATCCCTTTAGAAGCGATGGATTGGGTTGTCGATTTAGGCGGACAAAAGCTCATTGGCAACCCGGCCCACGGTGGGGAGCACATCATCGAGATGTATTGATCCCCTCTCGGCGAACACTCCACGCCAAGAGGCTTGCCCCGACGCACGCGGCGATAGCCGAGCCCGCGAGGATGCCGGTCTTCGCCGCCGCTTGAAGCTCGGGGGGGAAGGCCAAGCCCGCGATGAATAGCGACATCGTAAAGCCGATACCCCCGAGAACGCCGGCGGCGAGCATCATCCGCCACGTCACGCCGCGCGGGAGCTTGGCGATCCCGGTCTTCACCGCCAAGTAGCTGAAGCCGACGATGCCGATGAATTTGCCGAGCACCAATCCGGCGATGATCGCCAACGCCACTGGGTCGCGGATGGCGTCGGGTTTGATCTCGACGCCGGCATTGGCGAGCGCGAAGACCGGCATGATGACGAACCCGACCCACGGGTGGAGGCGGTCCAGCCAGCGCGGGAGTGGGGCGACCGCTTCCCGCGCGGCATAGCGTAAGATGGCCACGTCCGCCAGGCGGATCTCGACGACCTCGGCCGCGTCGTCGAGTTGGCCGGTCACTTCGATCAGGGCCAACCGCAGAGTCTCCCGGTTCAACCACGCGGTCGCCGGG
>JAYTBD010000526.1:0-4021 GCA_043737155.1 Fimbriiglobus sp.
AAGTCCTACTGATTCGCAGGTAGTTGGGATTGTGGCTAGAGGCCCGACATTGGCCGATGTCGGGCCTCGAAGACTCGACCCGACCTACAACGCGGACTACCTGCGGATCAGTAGGTAAGTCGGCCCCGTGGGGGCGAAGAGTTCACGCCCCCGGCTTGTTCATTGCCCCGAAGATCGTCCAACCCGCCAGTGCTACTACCCCCACCAGCACCACTGCCAGCAGCAGATACCCCTGCATCGTCCGACTGCGATAGCTGGCATCCCTGGCCAAAGCTTCGTCGGTCCAGGCGACATACCCTTGCGAATCCTGCACCTTCTTGAAGAAGTCGCGCGCGAACTTGGCGTGATCGGGCGCGCTCTTGAGAATCACCGACAAGTAACATCCGCCGAACACCGGCATGCGATCCCCCGGCGTCATCGCCCGGCTGACCAAGCGGGCGAGGTGCGACGCCCGCTTTCGCAATTCGCTGCGGAACCGCACGAGCAATCCGTTGTCGCGCGTGTCGTTGGCGACGTTGCTGCTATCGGTGCGCGTCAGGCGAATCGACCAGTACGAAAGTAGATTCCCGAAGATCCAACCGACGTTCTCTTCGATGGCCTCGGGCAGATTCTCGACCGGTATCTGCGGGTTCAGCGGGAAGCCTTTGCCGAGCCGCTGATTCCCCTTGTCCACGGAGAAGCGTTCGAAGAAGAGCGCTCCGCCCGGCAGCGTCTCGGCTTCGCCAACGAGTGCGAAGAGGGGGAACTGCAGTTGGAACACGTCTTCGATCACCGCGAGATCCTGACGGGCGACGAGACCCCATTGCTGGGCGGCGTCGTCGCGTTCGGTCGCGGAAATCGGGATCGTCAGGATGGCCCCGTTGATCGGACAGAGCGGCCAGCGCGCCCCGGCCACGAGATTGCAAACGTGGGCCAAGCGGTCGGCGGTCTCGGCGACGATCTGCGGGTTCTGCAACACGGAGCCAGACGAACCCCCCCGGCTCGATGCGGACGATGGCGCCGATGGTTCGGGTGAACCGGAGAGCTGGCGAATCTGATCCTTCTCATCGTCGGTCAATGGCCGACCCTGCTGCCGCGCCTGCTGGATGATCTTCTGGATCTGTTGCAGTGCCCCGCCCGTTCCCCCGCCGATGCTGCCGCCCATGCTCATGCCGACGGACTTGCCGATACCGATGCTCGCCCCCGCGCCGATGCTCGCGAAGTTTCCGCCCATGCTTTGATCCGGCGCGTTCGAAAGCAGGATTTCGCCGGTCTCTTGGATGCCGAGCAGCGTCGCCCCTTCGAGCGTCAAGTAGATGGCATCGCGGTTGGCGTACGCCCGCAACGGCGAGCCGCTCGGGGATCCGCCGTTCACCGTCAAGCCCTGCGGTAACGCCCGGAACAATGCGTCGTACCCCGACGGCAATTCTCCGAGCACCAACAGTACCGGCGTATCGGCGAGTCCGATGCCCGCCTTATCGAGTGAGCTTTTGATCGCGTCCCACGCTTCGTCCAAGTCCGGGTAGATCGCCGTCGTCTGCCGCGGGGCGAGCAAGCCGCTCAACCACATCGTGGCCCACGCCAAAGCGTACGCCAACCCGGACAGGATCACGAGCCAGTACGGCCGAATGGTGTCCGGCCCCTTGCCGATCTTCTCGGTCAACCCGAGGTACATCTGCGCGTAGTACAGCCCGACGGCCGTGCCCGCGAGGATCAGCACGTGCAGGAACCACGCCAAGGGGACCGGGGCGGTCGGCCGCGCGAACATCGGGACGAACGCCCCGGCGAGCCAACGGAATATCGTGCCCAGCAGATTCATCCCGGAAGCCTCAACCGAATTTGTAGACGATCAGAAACACGACCACGGGGATGGCGAAGAGCAAGCCGACCACCAACCGCTGCGTCATCTTGCGGTACGCTTCGACGCCGAGGAGCAGCGGCACGTTCGAGACGGGCGTCTGTTCCGGCAGCGGGGCGAGGTCCTTGTTCATGCCGCGCGAGACCCGCGAGCGCGTCGTATCGACCCACTCGCGCAGGCGGCTCGGGTTCTCGCCGAACTCGCCGCGGAAGCCGAGGAGCACGCACAGGAGAAATACTTCGAGCGCGTCGGCGGTCGCAGGGATCGCTTCGGCGAGGCGGGCCTGCTGCCAGAAGTTGCTGTAGCGGATGTTGGTGCGGAACAGGTTCGATTCGAGCTTGTTCTCGTCCCATTCCTTCCACCCGGCTTCGATCAGCACCTCGTCGAGCCAACACGTGAGGGCGTAGCGCAGCCCGAGGAACTCGCGGTCGCGGTTGGCGATCGAATGCGTCGGATCGCTATCGCTGCTCCACGGCGACGGGGAGTTCGCGGAGCCGAGCATCGCTTTGAGCTTGGCTTGTTCGGTGCCGAGCATCGGCCGTTCGCCGGCTTGGACGCGTTCGCGGAGCTTGATCCCCTGCAGCAGAATTTGGAACACGGGTTCGGCCAAATCGTCGCGCACGGGGTGGATGCTCGCGGGGCTGCGGTGGAATCTCGCTTATGGTACGCTCCGCCCGCATGCTCGCCAACGCGATGCATCCGCAATATCAAAGGTGATGCGAACCCCCAGCACCGAAGCCGATTCTATGACACCGCAACCCGTCCACTGGCACGAAGGCATGTTCCTTCGACCGCACCATTTTCAAGCGGCCGACCGGTACAACGCCCGCCTCGTGGACGCGACGACGCAATTCTTGCAAGCCCACGCATGGGGCTTGCGCCGCTGCATCATCGACGCCGAAGCCCTCGGCGGATACCGTTTCGTGGTCCGCGAATTGTCGGCCCGCTTCCGCGATGGCACGCTCCTTCAACTGCCTCAAGATGCGCCGTTGCCCGACTTCGATCTCAAGCCGGCGTTTCTCGGTCGCAACTCGGTCGAACTCTTCCTCGCGGTCCCGACGTGGCGTCCGGGTCAGCCGAACGTCGCCGTGGCGGGCAACTCCAACCCCGCGCGCTACCGGACCAACACGCTGCCGACGGACGACGAAAATACGGGGGTGAACCCACAAATGTTGAGCTACCGCGCCCCGGCCGTGCGGCTGTTGACCGCGGACGACGACCGCTCCGGTTACGACGTATTGCCGCTGGCCCGCCTCGAGAAGTCGGAGCGCGCCGAGGCGACGCCTCAGCTCGCCGTCGGATTCATCCCACCCCTGCTCGCCTGCGAAGCGTGGCCCGGCTTGCAGCAGAGTATCCTCCAAGAGATCTGCGCCCGCTTGAACAAGAAGATCGAAGTGATCGCCGGTCAAGTGACCTCGCGGGGCATCTCGTTCGATTCGCAAAGCCCCGGCGATGCCAAGCGCGTCAATCAATTGGCGAAGATGAACGAAGGCTTCGCGATGCTGAGCCACATCGCGTTCGTCCCCGGCGTCCACCCCGAAGTCGCCTTCCGCGAGTTGCTGCGGCTCGTCGGGCAGTTGTCGGTGTTCACGAAATCCGCGCGGCCACCCGAGCTGCCGCGCTACGATCACGACGACCTCGGCGGTTGCTTTTGGAAGTTGAAGCAATCCCTCGATTCGTCGTTGAGCGAAGTCGAGAACCCGACCTACGAAGAGCGGCCGTTCGTCGGCAGCGGCCTGCAGATGCGGGTGTCGCTCGAACCGGCGTGGCTCGAAAGCGGCTGGCAAATGTACCTCGGGGTGCGTTCGAACGTCAGCACCGAAGAGTGCATCAAAATGCTGCTTCGCCCGGAGCGACTGGGCATGAAGATCGGCAGTTCGGACCGCGTCGATTCGATCTTCACGCGCGGGCAGGAAGGGCTGCGCTTCACCCACGCCCCCCGACCGCCGCGCGATTTGCCGAGCGCGCCGAACCTGACCTACTTCGACATCAGCCGGGAATCGGCGACCAACGAGTGGGCCCACGTGCAGAAGATGAAGACGCTCGCGATCCGCATCCAAGAGCGCGACGTCGTCGGCAACATCGACGCCCAACGCGATCTCACCATCCGCACCGGCGGGCAGACGACCACCTTCGCCTTCACGCTCTACCTGATCCCGACGACCCCGTGAACCGCGAGACGAT
>JAYTBD010000527.1:0-4020 GCA_043737155.1 Fimbriiglobus sp.
CGCGCTGCTTGGCCCCGAGCGCCCGGCGGATGCCGATCTCGCGGGTGCGCTCCGTGACCGTGGCGAGCATGATGTTCATGATGCCGATGCCGCCGACGAAGAGCGAAATCGACGCGATCAGCACCAGCAGCGACGTGAACCGCGCTTGCGCCCGTTCCGCTTCTTCGAGGCGGTCGAGCGGTACCGATACCGCCCAATCTTCGCGCAGGTGATCTTCCTTCAACATCCCTTTGATCGCGTTGCCGACGGCGCGGACTTTCTCGCGCCCTTCGGACGTTTCGAAGTCGGCGTCCACGGTCAGCGTGACCTGCGAGACTTCGACCTTCTCGCCGCCGCGCGAGCCCGAGGTGCGGATGACGACCGTCGACCCGACGCGGACCTTGGCCGTGTCGAACGGGATGTAAACGTCGTTGTTGTAATCCTCGGCCGCTTGGCTGCCGCCAGTGCCGCCAGTCGGCATCCGATCCGCGAGGACGCCGACGACGCGGTACTCCTGCGAGCGCAGAACGACCGACTTGCCCATCGGATCCTCGAACGGGAAAAGTTTGTCGGCCAGCCCGGCCCCGAGGACACAGTGGTTCATCTTGCGGAAGTTGTCCTCGCCGTTGAGAAAGCGCCCGCTGGTCAGCGACAGCTTGTTGACCTCGGCGTACTCCTCGGTCGTGGCGACGAGCCGGCCGTTGGACATGCGGTCGAGGTAGCGCACCTCGGCGGGGAAGACGCGCATCGGCACGATGCGCGAGATGGCGTCGCCGAAGGTGCCCATGCGTGTGAGGTCGAGCGTCTTCAAACCGTAACTGGCGACGAACGACCGGCTCGCGGTGGCGCCTTCGTCCGGCGGTTTGACGCTGCGGACGACGATATTCGTGGCACCTTGTCGCTTGATATCTTCGAGCGCGTCTTGCATCGACCCTTTGCCGAAGGCCATGAGCGCGATCACGGCCGAGGTGCCGATGATGATGCCGAGCACTGAGAGGAAGGCTCGGAGTTTGTGCAGCCAGAGGCTGCGCACCGCGAGGACGAAACTGCGCTTGATTTTCGACAAGCCCTCGAAACCGGTGGCGGCGGCGAGCGGCGGTACGGGGGGGATGTCGCGGATGTCCATCGGTCACCGGAATCCGAGCGGGTGTTCGTTGCGGACGTCCGATTCGACCATGCCGTCGCGCAGGCGGACGATGCGGCGCGACCACTCGGCGATGTCGTTCTCGTGGGTGACCATGATGATGGTCTTGCCCGCTTTGTTCAGTTCGGTGAGCATCTGCATGA
The DNA here is from genome assembly GCA_043737155.1 of Fimbriiglobus sp. Lineage (GTDB taxonomy): Bacteria > Planctomycetota > Planctomycetia > Gemmatales > Gemmataceae > JALHQU01. The sequence goes on from JAYTBD010000527.1 coordinate 1,267, forward strand.
TCTCGAGGCTCGTCCGGCTGTCGAGGTTGCCCGTCGGTTCGTCGGCGAGGATCACCTGCGGATCGTTGACGAGCGCCCGTGCGATGGCGACGCGTTGTTGTTGTCCACCGGAGAGTTGGAGCGGCCGGTGGTCGAGTCGATCCCCGAGGCCGACCATTTCGGCGAGTGCGACGCAACGATCTTTGGTGCGCGAGTCGAGCGGTACGCCTTGGTAGACCAATGGCAGCTCGATGTTCTCGACGACCGTGTATTGCGGTAGCAGGTTGTAAGCTTGGAAGATGAAGCCGAGGTAAGTGCTGCGGACCTCCGATAATTGGTTGTCACTCATCTTGGCGACATCCCGGTCGCGGAGGTAATAGTTGCCCTCCGTAGGTCGATCCAAGCACCCGAGGATGTTCATCAGCGTCGATTTGCCGGAGCCGGACGGCCCCATGAGGGACACGAAATCGCCTTCGTCGAAGCTGAGATCGATGCCTTTGAGGACGTTGACGGTCACGTCCCCCATGTAGTAATTTTTGATGAGGTCTTGGACCTCGACGATGGCGGCCACTACTTCGCCTTGGGGGCTTGACCGGCCCCCGCTCCCGGTGGGCCGCCGCCGCCCTTGGACTTCTCGCCCCCGGCCCCGCCGCCTTTGCCCTTGGAGGCGCCGCGTCCGGAGGGATCGCCATCCTCGCGCGTCCGCGCTTTGTCGCCGATGATGACCTTCGGATTCAGCACGACGATGTCACCTTCTTTGAGACCCTCTTTGACTTCGACTTTCTTGTCGTTGAACAAGCCCAAGGTGATACTGCGTTCAACGGGCTGACCGCTTTCCATCACGAAGATCTTGCGCTTGGGGCCTGATTCCGCCCCGCCCACGACCGCTTGGATCGGGACCGTGAGCACCTTCTGTTCGGCGGGGTCGACTTGGATCGTGACCTCGGCGCTCATGTCCGGCCGCAAGCCGGCGAGTGCGACGCGGGCGCGGTCGAAGTCGTGCTCGAAATTATCTTCGTCTTCCCCGGCCGAGGCGTCGCGCTTGAGGCCGGTGATCTGGACGATGGTCTGGTAGAGTTTCACGTCGCTCGACATCCAGTCGCCCATGGCGGCGACCGCGGCGACGGTCCGGACGCGGCCGATGTAGACCCGGTCCGGGAAAGCGTCGATGCGGACGTAGGCCCGCATTCCTTTGCCCGCGACATAGTACTCGTGATCGTGGCCGACTTCGGCGACGGCGGCGAGCAGCGAATCCGATTGGCTGGCGATCCGGCCCATCAAATTCGGTTGACCGATGAGGCCGATGCGCGAGGCGACGAATGCCCCGGTCGGTTTGCGGTCGTCCCCTTTGATGCGCGAGACGAGGGCCTCGTGGACCTTCACGCTCACCTGCATCCGGTTGAGGTCGGGGATGCGGAGCATCTTCTGGCCCTCTTTGACTTGGGCCCCCACCGCGATCATCCCTTCGTTGCTGCTGCCGAAGCGACCGGAGTTTTCTTTGTAATACACGACCATGCCCGTTTGCGGGGCGACGATCTTACAGGCGCTGAGTTGGTCTTTGATCTCGTCCATCTTGTCCAGTTCTTGCCGGTGCACCGAGTTGGTCGTGTCGACTTCCGATTCCATCTGGATCAGCTTCGCCCGGGCTTGCAGGATCGCCTGTTCGTACCCGGCCTTGGCCACGTCGACCTTGCTGCTCAAGTCGGTGAGCTCGCGCATCCGCGTGAAGTTCTCGAGCGCGTATTTCTCGGCCGAAAGTTTGCCCAAGGAGTCGTTGGCACTTTCGAGCTTTGACCGTTCCACCTTCGCTTGGCTCGGCGTGAGATACCCGAGTTTCACGGAGCGCGCGGCCCACGAACTGCGGTCGCGGTAGGCTTCGAGATCGGACTCCGCGAGTTTGAGCCGGCCGGAGACGTCGTCGAACTTCATCCGGTATTCGCCCTTCTCCACGAGGGTGAACGGGGAGCCGACGAGCGAGCCGATCGGATTCAACACGTCGTCTTGCCGGACGCCGAGGAACTTCTCGAAGTCCAACTCGGCGACCTTCAGCGCGGCGAACTTCTGGGCTTTGTCGGAGTCGTTGATCTTCAACTGGATGGCGAGTTCTTCCTTGGCTTTCACCCACGCCGAGTTGGCTTTCGATACCAAGATGCCCTGCGCTTGCTCTTGATCCTTCAAACTCGAATCGTCGAGGTCCATCAGCGGCTGGCCTTTCGTGACGGTGGTGCCGTCGTCGATGACCCACTTGATGGTACTGGCGAAGGTGCCCCGGCTCCCGGCTTTGACGCGGCACGTCACGTCGCGGTTGTCGGTCGATTCGAGGGTGCCGCGCTCGACGACGGTGACCGGGAGATACTCGGCTTGGACGGTGTGGGGGAGCAAGTCGGGCCGACTGGCGGCGAACATCCCGCTGAACTGGGGGACCAAAAAAAAGACGGCCGCGCCGGCGGTGCCGACGAAGAGCACGGCCGCGACGGCGAGCAGCAAGAATACTTTGCGGGAGCGATTGCCGTGCGCGTTAACGGAGACCGCCCGGCGCGGGGAGGACGATCGGTTCGAAGGTTTCGCCGCCGCGGTTGTCGCGGCCGAGGGGGAGGGGCGCGGGGAGCCGCTCGGGTCCGGGGCCGGTGTCAGGTCGAGGAGTTCCGGGTCGGAGAGCGGGGCCGGGGGAGGTAGAGGCATCATCGGGCCATAATCCTCGGGAGTCCAGCGGGAGCAATTCGAGGTCGAGGTACAGATCCATTCTAGCCGTAAGGAAGTTCACCCACGTCGTGA
>JAYTBD010000528.1:0-1532 GCA_043737155.1 Fimbriiglobus sp.
ACAATGGCGTCGTTCACCACCATCGCGCGCTTCAGAATGTTGTGCATGCCGAGGATCGCCGTCTGCGGCGGGTTCAGAATCGGGGTGCTCAGCATCGAGCCGAAGATGCCGCCGTTGGTGATGGTGAAGGTGCCGCCTTCGAGGTCCTTTATGCCGATCTTGTTGTCCTTGGCGCGCTTGGCCACGTCGGCGATGGCCTTCTCGATCTTGGCGAAGTGGAGCGTGTCCGCATCGCGGATCACCGGGACGAACAGGCCCTTCTCGGTGCTGACGGCGACGCCGATGTCGTAGAAGTTTTGGGTCACCACATCGGCGCCGTCGATGCGGGCGTTGACCATCGGGAAGGCTTTCAGCGCCTCGATGGCGGCCTTCACGAACACCGACATGAAGCCGAGTTTGACGCCGTGCTTCTTTTCGAAGCGCTCGTTGTATTTGGTGCGGAGTTCCATGATCGCGGACATGTCGACTTCGTTGAAGGTCGTCAGCGTCGCGGTCGTGCTCTGGCTTTCCAGCAACCGCTCGGCGGTGCGTTTGCGGATGTTCGACATCGGCTCGCGCTTCTCGCGATCCGGGTTGAGCACGGCCATCGGAGCTTGGGGCTTGGCCGGGAGGACCAACGGTCCCTCGGCGGGTTTGGCTTGAAAAGTCAGGACATCGTCCTTGGTGATGCGCCCGCCGGGGCCGGTCGCGGCGATCTTCGAAGCGTCGAGGTCGCCGTCGCGGATTATCGCCGATGCGGCGGGGGATTGTACAGCTTCGGTTTTCGCCGCACTCGGTGTTACGGTTGGCGCCGGCTTCACCGGCTCGACGCTCGGCTTCCCCGCGGGGTCGATGCTGGCGACCGCGCTGCCGACCGCGACGGTTTCCCCGGCTTGCTTGGAGATGGTCAACACGCCCGCGGCCGGGGCGGGGACTTCGACCGTGAGCTTGTCCGTTTCGAGTTCGAAGAGGATTTGATCCGCCTTCACGCTCGCCCCGCTGCCGACCAACCACTTGGCGATGCGGCCCTCGGTCACGGCGTCGCCGGCTGCTGGAACGGTCACCGCTACGGCCATGGTCGCACTCCTGGAAATCTTCGGCTCGGGTTATCTTACGGTCGGAGGGGGGTGGGGCTACGGAAGTCGGCGCCTCCGGTTTCCTCGACGGGTCTCGCCCGCTCCGGACCGAACACCGCTTCGGTTGTCAACCACCGAGCCGCGGCATGCTCGGAGTGTTGTAGAGGTGTCATTCGGATCCCCGACGGCGGCGCCGGTTGAGCGGCCGACTCGCCGGGTACTTCGTCGAAGGGAACCTTGGCCATGAAGGACTGCGAGTCGTGGTCCGGAAGTCGGTAGTAAACCGAAGCCATCGATCTATCCGAACGGTGCCCCAACTACGTATCGACGGGCCGCTGCGGGATGTTGGCGTCGACCGTGTACGCCTCGAAAAGTGGCGCAAGGTTGTAGGTCACACTCTGCGTGACCTACAAATGATTCCATTGATCTAACCTGTGCCTCATCACCTCCGCTTGCGCTCCACCGGCAAATCCCCCG
>JAYTBD010000529.1:0-1531 GCA_043737155.1 Fimbriiglobus sp.
CGCTCAAGGACTCCGACCGCCTCAAAAACGAGTTTTTGGCGATGCTCAGCCACGAACTCCGCAACCCGTTGGCCCCGATCGCCAACGCCGTGCAACTGCTCCGCCTCCAACCGGACGAACGCCCGGTTCCGCGGCAAGCCCGCAGCATCATCGAACGTCAATTGGGCCAGTTGACCCGGCTGGTCGACGACCTGATGGAAGTCTCGCGAATCACCTCCGGTCGGGTCCAACTCCGCTTGGAGCGAGTTGCCTTTAACAAGATCGCGGAGCGAGCCGTCGAATCGGTGTGCCCACTGATGGGACAGCATCGCCACGAACTCGAGGTGGAGCTTTCGCCAGAACCGATTTGGCTCGACGCCGACGCGTCCCGGTTGGAGCAGGTGGTGGTCAACCTGCTGACGAACGCCGCGAAATACACCCCGGACGGGGGCCGCATCTCCCTTTCCGTGCGGCAAGAGGGGGGCGAGTGCGTGGTGCGGGTGCGCGACACGGGCGTCGGCATCGCCCCCGAACTCCTCCCGCGCGTCTTCGATTTGTTCACGCAAGCGGAGCGCTCGCTCGACCGCTCCCAAGGGGGCTTGGGCATCGGCTTGGCCCTCGTGCAGCGCCTCGTGGAAATGCACCGCGGTCGCGCGGAGGCGACCAGCGTACTCGGTAGCGGCAGCGAATTCACACTGCGATTGCCGGCGGTGACGAACGCACTCCCCGCGCCGAATCCGGTTCCCATCCCCGTCGGAGTGAGCGAAGCAAACGGGCCGAGTTTGCGCATTCTGATCGTGGACGACAACCAGGATGCGGCGGAGAGTTTGGACATGCTCCTGCAGTCGCGCGGGCACGACGTGCGCACGGTCTACACCGGTCCCGCGGGTTTGCAAGCGGCCCTCGAATACTTGCCCGAAGCGGTACTCCTCGACATCGGCCTGCCGGAAATGGACGGTTTGGAAGTGGCCCGCCGGATCCGCCGGAACCCCGGCTCGACGGGCGTCGTGCTGATCGCGATGACCGGCTACGGGCAGGACGACGACCGCCAACATTCGCGCGATGCCGGCTTCGACCACCACTTGGTCAAGCCCGCCGACTTCGACGCTGTGCTGGCGATCTTGGAAAGTGTTAGCCCGACGCGCAAGCGAGGGAGTCAATCGACCGTTGGCTGATATTCTTCACTGAGACCCTCGCTTGCGCGTCGGGCTAACATCGTCGCTTCACGAACGGATTCCCCATTATGGGCATGGACAACTTCAGCTCGCATCAACAGAAGATCATCAAGCGGTATTACAACAACCTCGACACTATCCAGTTGCAGAAGCTGGCGGAGACGGTGACGGACTTGTACTTGGCGGAAGGCAAGAAAATCGAGAAGCTCTGGAAGACCGCCGTGGCCGCGATGCAGAAGCTCGAAGTGCCGCAGCAGCGGATCGACCTATTGGTGAAGTCGCAGAACCTCGAACAACTCGCGAAGTTGGTCAAGGAACTGCAGGGTTGAATCTTTCCCGTGGCGAGCCGGACCGCGTGAGCGGTCGGGTGTTTGTGA
>JAYTBD010000530.1:0-9620 GCA_043737155.1 Fimbriiglobus sp.
ACCGCGCGGGATCGAACCTCGTTTCGGCCGTGCGGCGGGCCGCTTCCCCGAGGCGCAGACGCAAGCTCTCATCTTCGACGAAGCGCCGGATAGTAGCCGCCAACTTCGGCGCATCGCCGGGAGGGAACCCGAGGGCATCCTTCCCCTCGGTGAAGAGTTCGAGTGCTCCGCCGGCGGCGCTCACCACCACCGCGCGGCCACAGGCCATGGCCTCGGCGATGGTCAATCCGAACGGTTCCGGCAAAGTCGAGGCGTGCACGACGAGATCGAGCGAGCGGTACATTTCCGCACTGTCGGCGGTGAACCCGATGAAGCCGACGCGGTCGGTCAATCCGCGTTCTGCGACGGCGGTATGCAGCTCGGCCTCGGTGAACTGCGCCGCCGTGCGATAGATGGCGCCGCCCACGATGTACCAGCGGATCGGAAGGTCGCGGAGAAGGACCGCCGCGTCGAGGAAGCTGAGGTGCCCTTTCCATTTCGAATACGTGGCGACCAGCCCGACGCGGATCGTGCCCGGCGGTGCGGTATCGATTTCGATTCCGGGTCCGGGGGAAAATCGCGCGAGGTCAACTGCGTTCAACACGGTCGTCACGGGCACTCCGGGGAGAACCGAGGCGCAATCCCGGGCCACCGCATCCGAGATGGCCACCGCGGCTCGGACTCTCCCGCTAGCCCGGCGTAGCAATCCTCCTGCGGCCGGGCGCAGACCGTAGAAGTCGTGGATATGCCAGACCACCGGCACTCCGCTTCTCACGGCGAACCGGCTTAGCAGGTGCGTCTTGATTCCGTTTGAGTGCACGATGTCCGGGGCGAATCTTTTGATCGCCAAACGCAGCCGATGGATGAGCCGCAGCGAGGCGATTGAAGCGGGCGCGGCCCGGAGTGCGAAGCCCACTTTCCCCGCCCACCCGCGAGCGCGGAGTTGGCTGTCGCCCAGTCGACCCAATCCGTCCGGTATGGGCACGACTTCGACTTCCGCGCCGAGCTTCTCCGCTTCCTTCAACAGCGGCCCATCCGTCAACGCCGTTACACGGACGACCGCTTCCGGCCAGCGATGGCGCACCGCGGCCACGGCGGCGAGCAATACCCGCTCGGCGCCGCCGATATGCCCGATCGGGTTCAGGAAGAAAATTCGCATCGCGGCGGCAAGCCCTTCGCCAAGCGGTCGTAGGCGGAGCAAATGATCCGCGCGTGCTCGCCCCATGTGTACCGCGCGGCTTGTTCGATTCGTCCCGTCGCCGGCGAACAGCCATCGAGCGTTCGGTTCACCGCGGCGACCCAAGCGGGGATGTCGGCGACCGGGCAAAACTCGGCCGCCGCACCGCCGGCTTCGCGCAGCGCGGGGAGATCGGACGCTACGACGGCCGCCCCGCAAGCGAGCGCTTCGATGACGGGGAGGCCGAACCCCTCGGCGTCGCTCGTGATGAGCACGGCGGCGGCGCGCCGGTACAGATCCGCGAGTTCGTGGCGGGTCAAACCGCGCCGTTGGCCGACGGCGGCGCCGATTCCGAGGCGTTCGATTTGATCCCGTTGCTCGGCGGACCAAGGTCCGCCGACTTGGATCAGCTTCAACTCCGGTCGCCCCTTCCGCACAGACGCGAATACGTCGAGCAGGACATCGAGCCGCTTCCGCGGGATGTTGCTGCCGACGTGCAAGAGATATGCGGACTCGGACGGACCGGCGCCCGGGGTGAACTCGGCGGCGACACCGTAGGGCGCGTGGACCAGGCGTTCGGGATCGACGAGCTTGCGATAGAGGATCCGATCGCGGATTTCCCCGGTGCTGTGGAAGACAACCGCGGCGCGTTTCAGTCCCGCCAACGTCCGATGAGCGAGTCGTCGGAACCAAAGGGGACGGGGATCCCTCCCGGGATCGAGGATCGAGTGGAAGGCGTCGAGGTCGTGGCAGTATACCCCGGCGCGGCCCTCTGGGACGGCAGCGACGATGTGCGCATAGCTGTGGTCGACGATGTGGACGAAGTCGGCCCGGCGCGCGGCGCGACGGACGACCACTGGCAGAAACACGTGGCGGTTGAGCAATCGGTCGGCGTTGAAACCGACGCCACGCGAAATAGGGAGTCGGCCGAAGCGGCGGCGGAACTCCGGGGCGACGTCGTCGGCGATCACACCCGGCGGGAGGTGCGCGAGGAGTTGGTCCGCGCACAGGTCCATGCTGGGCCACCCCTCGGCGCGGTAATCGCGGACGCAGGCGAGTCTCATCCGGCGCCCGCGAGTTCGTCGAAGAATTCCAAATGCCGGCGGGCGATGACCGGCCAGGCGAACTGCTCCCGGGCACGGGCTAGGCCCGCCGCGGCCGCATGCGCCCGGAGGCTAGGGCTTTCCAACATTCCCCCGAGGATCCTCGCCCACGCGGTCGCGTCCGCTTCGGGGACGACCGACCCGGTGTCCGCGAGCACATATGGGATCTCCCCCGAGTCGGAGCCCACGACCGCGACGCCGCAGGCCATCGCTTCGATCAGCATCCGCCCGAGTTGCTCCTTCCAATGCGGCGTCGTCCGGCTCGGAGCCGCGAGGACATCCATCGCGTTCAAATACCGCGGCACCGCGTTGTGCGGAACTCCGGTGACGATCCGCGCCCGACCGTCGCTGTAACGGGAAGCCCACGCGCGCAATTCGGGCTCCAGGACTCCGCCACCGACGAAGAGAGCGCGCCAAGGGGATCGCACGGTATCGAGCGCCGTCATCAGTGTCGCCAAGCCCTTCGCGGGGATGAACCGGCCGAGGTAGCCGACCACGGGAGGTCCCGGTTCCGTCCATCCGAGCGAGTGGCGGGTCGTGGCCCCGGCGGCGACGTCAGGGCGGAACGCGTCGATATCCACTCCGAGTGGGATGACCCGGTGCGGCTTGCCGCCGTAGCCGGCGCGACCCCCGAGCGACGCTTCCACCGTCTGCCCGGCGGCGAGCCACCCCGAAGCGCGACCCAAGCTCATCCGTTCGATCCAGTCGAAGGGGAGGCGGTACCGCTTCGAGATGTTCTGGAACGTGTAATACACCAGCCGTTGCCCATTGGCCCAGCGGGCGACCTGCCCCCCGGCCACGACGTACGGCTCTTCCCAGCAGTGGATCAAATCCCACGGCTCCGCGAGCAAGCGGCGCAAGGCGCGACCGTAGACCATCACGTGCGGGCGACGCGTCAGATAGGCGTCGAGGGGGACGACGCGGTTCGTCTCCCCCGCCGAGGATTCGAGCGCGATCGGCCGGAGGTCGCCGTGGAAAAACGTCGGCGCCGCGACCGTCACCTCCCACGACCCCGCCCCGGCGCGGGCGAGTTCATGCGGCAGCCGGCGGTTCAACCCGACGACGTACGAATGCCCGATGGTCAATAATCGGCGCGGGCGCGTCACCCGGTCCCCCGGAGTTTCGAGAGAGTGTGTTCGAGGGCGAAGGTCCCCCGGTACAAGGTGAGCGCGGCCCGACCCAATTGCTCCCGCGCGACCGCGTCGGCGAGGAGATCGACGGCGAGCAGAGCCAGTGCGGACGGATCGGCTGTCGGAACCGCCGCGACCGCACCGCGCGTCCAAAGCGGTTCGCTGAGGAACCCGAGATTCGTGACCACGGGCAGGCCGTTCGCCAATCCCGCCATGGCGCTGGTGCGCCGGGAGCTGATGCCGTCCGGGAACGGCTGCACGAGCAGCTCGCACGCCCGCAGATGCGCGGAAACCGCATCGGCCGGGAGTGCCCCGGTCGCGGAGACGCGCCCGGCCCAAGCGGGGTGGTCACCGAGGAAGCGTTTTCGGAACTCGCCCGATCCCCGACCGATGAGCAACACTCCGACCCCGGGACTACGTCGCAGCAGGTCGGCGAGCGCCGGAGACAACAGCGCCGCGATGTTCTCTCCGAAGGTGCCGAAGTGCCCGATCAACCGGCCACCCGCCGCGAATAGGCGCTTCGCGGCGTCCACGGCATCGGGGTGCGGATTCGCATCGAGGGTACACGGCACGGGCGACCACTCGGCCGGTTTCATCCGTGGACAGATCCGATTCAACAGGTCGCCCCACGCGGGGATGGAGACGAACACCCGCTCGGCGGCACCGGCCACCAACCGGGCCATTCCATGGGTGACACCGCTTAAGAAAGCGTGCGTCCCAGAACGCCAATCGAAGGGGAAGGCGACCTCGTGAAACATCGCCCAAACTGGGGCGATGCGCCGGGCACGGGCCGAGATCCACGCCGCGAAGGGCACGTTCATGGCTTTGTACCCGAAGGCGTGCGGGACGTACTGGACGAGGATTCGGTCGGGCTTCGGTTCCGCCGACAGCATTCGATCGAGCTTCGGCAACGCGCGGGGGCCGAACCCGAGCAGGCGGTGGACGGTCACACCCGGATCGCAGATTTCCGATTTCGACACCGGCGCATACACGCTCACGGCATCGCCCGCTTCGGCCAAGCCGCGGGCGACGAGCCGAGTGTAATCGCCGACGCCCCCCGACTCGGGCGGATATTCGCCGGTCAGGATGGCCCATCGTGTCACGCGCCACCCGGAAGCGGTCCGCTATTCAAAACCACCGCGCACGCGGCGACCACTTTCAGGAGCTTCTTCATGGAGAGACTTCCATGGGACGGCGCGCGACCGCGGTCAGAAAAAATCGCGTTCGCAATTTCTCCGACGGTGCGATGTCCAACCGGACGGCTTCCCGATCCCCTTCCGAGTGGATGAATCGGTCGTAGGCCGCCGCGGGGAAGCGGGCGAGTATCTCCTCGACCGACCCCCCTGCGGTTTCCAATCCGCACCCGACGTGGACCTCGACGAACCAATCCGGATGAGCGTCGAACGCCCGGGTCGCGGCCGCGAGTGCGCGGCATTCGAATCCTTCGACGTCGACGAAGACCACGTCGGGCGGGCCGTGGCGGTCGACCAGTCCATCGAGGGTCACCGCGGCGACTTCGCCGACCCCGGCGTAGTCGCTCACTTCGGCCGCCGCCCCGTTCAAGCCCCCGTTGAAGGAGAGCGTACCTGCGCGGTCGGAGATCGCGGCTTCCATCGGAACCACCCAAGGCATCCCGTTCAACTCGGCATTCCTCCGACACACGGCGATATTGTGCGAGTTCGGTTCGACGAGGACGACCGAGCCGGTCGGACCGACGCGGTGCCCGAGCATGAGGCCGACGACCCCTTGGTGGGCGCCGATATCGTAAACCCGCGCGCCGGGGCGCAACCGCCCGAGGAGCTCCCATTCCGGCGACGGCGACCAGTCGTGGTCGTACCAGCCGGCCGCGAGCGGGTCGGCGAGTTGGACCCGGAGCTTCAACCCTCCGTAACAATGCTCGACGACTCGGGGACGGAAGGCCGCGACTCGGCGGTCGAGCTTCCGCTTTTGGAAGTACCTCCGAACCGAGCCGGGGACAATCGCGCGGGCCACCGCCTTCAACATCGAATCCTCCTCTTCACCGATCGGGGTGATCGGACTGAGCGACCGCTTCCAAAACGATTTTGAGATCGCGGACGTGGCGATCCGCCTTGAATCGGCCGGCGACCTCCCACGCGCCGACCCGCAATTTTTGCCAGTGCGTCGGATCGGCGAGCGCCCGGACGATGGCGGATGCGAGGTCCATGGGATCGGGTCGTCGACCCGGCGCCGACTCGCCGCAGATGCCCGGTTCGAGCCAATCCGGAATGCCGCCGACCTCGTAGGCGACCGCCGGGAGACCGACGCAACCGGCTTCGATCCCCACCAAGCCGAACGGCTCCGGCCACACGCTCGGCACGGCCAGCAGGTCCGCCTTTCGCATTTCGTGTTCGCGGCGAATACCATCCACCCAGCCGAGGAATTCGGCGTCGATCCCAGTGCATCGCGCTTCGGCTTCGCATTTCTCGCGTTCCGGTCCATCTCCGGCGACAACCAGCGAGAGCCGGCGTCCCAATGTCGCCGCCGCGACCGGCAAAGCTCGGATCAAATGGCTCAGCCCCTTCAAAGCGGTCAGCCGACCGACGAACAGAATCCGGTTGCTCCGCGGACGCGGCGGGGGTGGTTTGTGATCGGGAATGGAATCGGTGGGGAACAGGGGTAGATGATGGACGCGCTCGGCGGGGACGCCGTTGCGGATCATTTCGCCGGCCATGTGCCGGCTGGCGACGAGTACGGCACGGAAGTCTCCCAGCGCGCGGTTCCGCCGGCGCTGTGTTCGATAGAGTCCGAGTGCGGTGAGTGGGTTTCGCCCCCCGCAGCGACGCGGGAAATAGGCAGTCAAGCATCCCGGTCCGAGCACCCGTTCACAAGGCTCGGCGACGGGGCGGACATAGCACTTGGTGCCGCTGACGCAGGTGCCGGAATAATTGTGGGCGAAAGCGATGGTCGGGTAGCGAACCGCGAGTACGGCCTCCAACCGCGCGTCGGCCAATCCGTGGGAGTAGACGACATCCGGCTTCCACGGATCGAGGGTCGCTAGGGTCTTTTCGACCGAGCGGCCCTCGGAAGACCACCGGGGAACGCCGGTCGCGTCGGCCACAATTCCTGCTTCGGCCCTGGGGATCTCGGTCAAGACGCCGACTTCGACCCCGGCGGCGGCCAAACGGGGGATGACGGCCCGGAGGTAAGTTTCCACCCCGCCGACGATCCCCGCGTGTTCGGTGGCGATCAGGACGCGCACGGCAAGCTCGCATAAGCCCGGAGACAGCGCCCGACCACGGTGGTCCACGCGAACCGATCGAGCACTCGCCGGCGACCGGCCGCCCCAAACCCGGCGACGGCCCCGGGGTGATTGCGGAGAAATTCGAGTTTCGTGCGCATTGCGGCCGGGTCGTTGGGCGGGACGATGAATCCCGTCTCCCCATCAGCGACGACCTCGGGCAACGAGGCGACCGCGGTGCCGATGGCGGTGGTGCCGCAGGCCATGCCTTCGAGCAGCGTCTGCCCCAGCAGTTCAGGTACCTTCGACTCGTTCCCGTACCGATCCCGGTACACGCTCGGAAGCACCACGCACGCCGCACGCCGATACGCGCGGACGATCTCGCGGTCATCGCAGTCGTGGCGAAAGAGCACCCGTTTCCCCACGGCCAGCCGTTTCAAATCGGCGAAATAGCCATCGTGATACGGGCGGCCGATCAGTTCCAAATTCATTCCCGCCGGCAGAGCTTCGATCAAATCGTCGATGCCTTTGTGGGGCATCAGCCGGCCGACGTACACGGCGAGCGACTCCTTGGGCACGCGGGTATCGGGTGAGAACAACCCGGTATCGACCCCGCCGAAAATTACCTCCGCCCCGACCCGGCCCGCGTGACCGGCAATGCGTCGGCTGTACTCGCTGATATGCAAATGGCCGTGGAACCAAGCGCGGGTGTTCATGCGGCTCGAAAACCCCCAACCGCCCCCGCCGAGGTCGGTCGCAAACACCTTTCGCGCCGAGGCCCGTGCCAGCAGGGCGGCGAGTTCGGCGACCAACGTGTGCGGTTGGTGGCAATGGACGATATCGGCCCCGGCGACCGCGCGGATGATCCCGGCGTGGAGGGGATTGAACCGCTGACCCCGGACCTGCCACGCCGGCCCGAGGACCCGAACCCGCAACTCGTCGGTGGTGAATCTCCGTGAGCGGTCGCCGAAGCTCACGAGGGTCGTCGGCGTCGCCATGGCCATGTGCCGGGCGAGTTCGAAAGAATAGCGTTCGGCCCCGCCGAAGACCCCGTCCGCGCCGAACAATGCCGGGGTGATGTGGACGACGCGTGGGGTGGGGGTCGACCGGAGCCTTTCGCCACGACTTCTCAATGCGTCGTCGATGCGAGCGAGGTTTCGTAGGTCTTCCAAGTCAGGTCGGCCATTCGAGTGACACTGAACTCCCGGGATCGGATGGCTGCGCACTTTCCGAGGAGCAGCCGTTCTTCGGGGCATGTCAGCAGACGAATAATCGCGTTCGTCAAAAGTTGACGATCCGCGGTTTCGATCAAGACCCCTGCGGATCCCACAATCTCGGCCATCGCGGAAGTATGCCGGGCAATCACACAAGACCCGGCCGCCATCGCTTCCAAGATCGGGTAGCCGAATCCTTCGTAAAGACTCGGAAAGACGAAGATGTCGGCCCGTTGATACAGAGAAATCAATAACTCTTCGGAGAGCCGGCCGGTTCGGACGACCGCCGTTTCAATCCCCAATCCAATCACCTGTGAAAGAAAAGCTCGCTCGCGATCGGCTGTAACACCCGCTTCGCCATAGAGCAATAATCGCAGTTCGGGATAATGATTCCGAACCTCGGCGAACGCCGAGAGAAGCATGTGAAGATTTTTTCGCGGCTCCAAGTTGTAAACCGATACAAGTATTGTTTCCGAATATTCCGACCACTTCGATTTCAAACGGATTTCAACCGAATCCAAGCGTGTGATACCGAGATAGACAATGTCCAGCAATCGGCGATTAATCCCCCACAATCGGCACACATCATCGGTCGTGGTTCGGGAGGTGCATATCGAACGGCGGACACAATTTCGCACGCTCCAACGGTACAAGCGGTACGGACGGGATCGTCTCGCGGTCGCGTAGTCCGGGAAGATTTCGTACATCAGATCGAGAATCGTCGTCACGATCGGACACGGCGCGAAGATGGGCACCACGGTATGCAAGCTGTGGTATAAATTGGCTCTCCATCTCCACAAAATCGCCGCCAGTCGGATCTGCTCGAGATACAGCGATCCCCGGTGGGCGGGTCGCGGAAACCATTTGTACTCCCAACGCCCACCCGGTACGAATACCTCTTTGAGTTCCGGAATCGGTTCTGGATCGCCACCCAGAAATATGAATCGGGCCGGGGGGGAAAGCGCCGCTAATCCACGGATGAGATCGACCACATAACGGTACTGTCCACCCCTCGGCGCCATCGCGTCGAGTCCCCCGGCATCGATGACTATGAGGGGGAGTTTCACCGCCAAAGACCCAATGGCACTCGATCGCGCGCGGATTCGTGGAGGAAAATCAATGTCACCAGATGCCGGGCGACGAGTTGAAATTCTTTGATAGCGAGGTATTCGACAATCTCATCCCGCGCTTCCGGAGTGTTGGCTTCGACCGCGATGATGCGCGGGGTCCACCGTGTCCAGTCCAAACCCCGTAGGACGTCCAAATCGAGCCCCTCGCAGTCCACATTCAAAAAGTCGATCCCTTCCACAGGGTCGTACTGTTCGAGCAAGTCGGTGAGCGTCCGCGTCCGACACGGGGTGACCGAGGTCGGTTGCTCCCCGAGAGCGTTTGTGCGGATGGGATCGTCCGGCGCGATCGCCCGACTCGTCCCGGAGGTCGGGTATTCCAGAAACACCATCTCGCGTACGGCGTCGGACACGGCGGCGACAACGTTGGTATCTCCCGGGCGGGTCGAGGCAAAGCGGGCGAGGCGGTCCGGACTGGCGTCGATATTCAGCCCCCTCCACCCGTGCTGATAAAGCAGGTAGGTGTTGGAGTGCAGGATCGGATCGAACGCCCCGACGTCGATGTAGCATCCCTTCGCACCCGGCAGCTTGTCGCGGAGGAGGGATAGAACGACGAGGTCTTCTCCGAAATGCGCGTACGAAAAGTGAACCGCACGCCACGCCTCCGGACCGCCACCCGAGGGCCGTCGCCTGAGCGAAGTCGCGGCTCGAGTCAGCCCGGCGGCGAGGATCCGCCAACAGACGTTCTTCA
>JAYTBD010000531.1:0-1524 GCA_043737155.1 Fimbriiglobus sp.
TGGCTGACGGCCCACGAGCGCGCCTTCGATTGCAGCGTGCCGGACGCCAGCCGCAGGACCGCGCAGACCGCGTGATCGACGTCCGGCACCGTGATCGCGCGGACGGTGTGCCGGAGGAGATCGCCGAGGGCTTCGCGCACCAGCGTCTGATCGACGGGCCGATTCGTCACCTTGGCGACGTGGCGGACGCTGTTGATGGCGCCTTCGAGTTCGCGCACGTTGCCGGGCAGGTTCTTGGCGAGGTACTTGAGCACCGCGTCGGGGATGGCCGGGTGTCCGCCGGTCGATTTCTTCCGCAGGATTTCCAACCGGGTACTGTCGTCCGGCGGCTGGAGCGACCAGGTGGCGCCACCCAGCAGGCGATCGACGAGTTCGGGCATCAACTCCTCGGCGAGGCGCGGGTGACAATCGGTTGTCACCACGACTTGCACCCCCTCCGCGAGGAGCGAGTCGAGCGTGTGGATGAACTCGCGCTGGGTCCCCGGTTTGGTCGCCAAGAAGTGCAAGTCGTCGAGCAGCAGCGCGAAGCACTCGCGGAACTGCTTGCGGAAGGCGCCGTGCTTTTCGAAGCGGCTCGCTTGGACGAAGCGGGTCGTGAATTCTTCCGCGGTGATGTAGCAAGGCCGCGCGTCGGGGAAGGCTTTGCGCATTCCCGCGTAGATGCCTTCCAGGAGGTGCGTCTTGCCGGTGCCGACCGGGCCGTGGAGCACGAGCGGGTTCGCCCCTTCCCCCGGTTCTTCGACCGCGCTCACGGCCGAAGCGTGGGCCACGCGGTTGCAGGAACCGGTGACGAAATCGGCGAGGCTCTTCCAGCGCCGCACTTTGGCATCGGCCTTCGATGGCTTCGTATTTTTGCCGCGCGCCGAAGGCGGCGGAAGGGGGTCCTCCCCGAAGATGTGCGCTTTGCCGCGATCCTTCCCTTTGACGACTTTTTCCGGCGTGAGTTCCGGCTCGGTTTGTGAGGGGAACAGGGCCGCGTCCACGACGAAGCGGACGGCGGTCGGGCGACCGTGCACATCGGCCGCGGCGGCGCGGACGGCGTCGCCGAAGGTCTGTTCGAGCCATTCTTGGAATTGGTGACTGGCGACGACGACGAGGAGTTCCCGGCCGGCGGACACGAACTTCGCGTGGTCGTGGAACCACATCTGGAACCGCGGGCCGCTGATTCTTTCGATCAGCGCCGCTTCCATGCGGATGGCCAAGGGGTCCGTCGGCTGAGCCACGTTGCGTACCAGATCATCTCGGCCCGGGACAGGCTTCACGGTACAATTTCTCCGCCCGCGACGGTTGTCGGGGCTGTGAGTGAATACTTCGTGAAGGCGCCCGGGTGTGGGAACCTTCATTTATGCGCCGAATTGGCTTCGCGCCTACCGGTTGCCATCTCAGTTACCCCCGTCCTGGGGGTTTCCGAGGTGCGTAACCCCTACAACCCTTTCGCGACCGTCGTCCCCCGGATAATCGGAGGAATTGGTCGCGAGGAATGCAGCGATGACGACCCGGAGGCATCGAAGCGCGCAGAGAACT
>JAYTBD010000532.1:0-9598 GCA_043737155.1 Fimbriiglobus sp.
ATGGGCCCCGTCTGGCGCGGCGAGCGACCGGGTCAGGGTCGCTACCGCGAATTCTGGCAGTGCGACTTCGACACCATCGGTACCCTCAGCAACGCCGCCGATGCGGAAGTGGCGCTGGTCATCAACGACCTGTTCACCGCGCTCGAGATTCCCAACTTCCAGATCCGCGTTAACAACCGGTTGCTGTTGAACGGGCTGCTCGAAAAAATCGGCGTGCTCGATAAAGCCGTGCCGCTGTTGCGGTGCCTCGACAAACTGCTCAAGATCGGCAGGGATAAGGTGATCGAAGAGATGACCCGCGACGCCGGTGTGACCGCGGAGCAAGCGGGGCGGGTTCTCAACCTCGCGGAGGCGGATGGGACGAACGAGGAAATCCTGAGCGCGGCCGAAGCGAGCTTCGGCGGCAACCCGAACGAGAAAGGCCGCGAAGGACTCCTCCGCCTGCGGGAATTGCTGAGCGTGGCGAACACGGCCGGGGTTCCCGCCGGGCGCATCCGCATCGACCTCAGCATTGCCCGGGGCTTGGATTACTACACCGGCACTATCTACGAAACCTTTCTCGGCGACCTCCCCGGCATCGGCAGCGTCTGCAGCGGCGGTCGCTACGACAACCTCGCCAGCCTCTACACGAAGCAGATCCTCCCCGGCGTCGGGGCATCCCTTGGGGTCGATCGATTGCTCGCCGCCATGGAAGAAATCAAACACCCGTGGATGACCGGTCAGAGCACCCCGGCCCCCGTCCTCGTGCTGCAATTCGAGAACACATGGCTAGGCCACTACCAGCGCGTCGCCCGGAGCCTGCGTGCGGCGGGCATCGGCGCCGAAGTCTATCCGGACGTGAAGCGGTTGAAGGCCCAATTCGAATACGCCGACAAACGCGGATTCAAGGTGGCGTTGATCGCCGGTTCCGAGGAGTTCGCCAACGGCGTCTGGAAGATCAAGGATTTGGGGAAGCGAGAAGAGATGAAAGTGCCGGAGGCGGAGGTGGTGGGAGCGGTGGCGGGAATATTGGGGTGATTGACTTTCGTCATTCGGTGGAGTTCGACCCGATGGAGGCGGACACAATCATCGCGGACTGGAAGCAAAGGCTCACCGCATTGGCCAACCGACCGGAGTACGTCTTCCGCGACACGCCACAAAATCTGATTGAACAACACTATCGACGACTGACCACGTTCGTCGGCTACACCGAAGAAGAAGTCGGTCGGGCCGAGAGTCGGTTGAGTGTTCTTTTCCCTGCGGTATTCCGGAAATTCCTTCTGGAGATGGCCAAGTCTCCGGGTAATCTGTTCCGGGGTAGTCGCTTAGCAGGAATAACTGAATTCGAGCAGTTCCGTGTCGACGCGCTAGAACTCATGGCCGAGACCGACCCAGCATTGACCCTATCACCGGAGGCCGTGGTATTCTTATCACATCAAGGCTACACCTTCGTCTACCTGCTCGCACGCGGAGGGTTCGATTCTTCGCCCGTTCAGTGGACCGAGACGCATCTCGAGTCTCGCATCGTTGCGGGCACTTTCAATGAAATGATCGACGCGGAACTGCAATCGTTGGCGGGGAACAATCGCAATTCCCGAGATCAGGGTGGCTATTATTTGACTTTGCACCCCGACGGGGGGAGTTCACAGTCGCACCCCGCGCTTGCAAGTGGCGAGCGCCCACTGGATCAGGCTGCTAAGAATAAGCGATGGTGGAAGTTCTGGAACTGAACCGAGCACGGGATTGCAGAAATGGAAATGGCCTTGGGAATTTTGAACCTGTGATCCGCTCCAACCACTACGAGGCGGCGTTCGAGGCCTACCTGCGGGAGAAGCGGGTCGGCTTCATCGCCATCGACGAGGCCAAGCGGAGCATCCTCGGCAAGCAGAACATCAAGAGCGCCGACTTCATCATCGTCGGGCCCGAGACCGCCAAGCTCGTCGTCGATGTGAAGGGCCGCAAATTCCCGAGCGGCACTAAGGGAGGCAAGACTTGGCAGAACTGGGCCGAGGAGCAGGACATCGACGGGTTGGCGCGCTGGGCGAGTGAGTTCGGTTCGCCATTCCGCGCGGTGCTGGCGTTCGTCTATCAAATCCAACCGCCGTACGAACTGACCCCCGGCACGCCCGACCTGTTCACCTTCCAAAAACGCAGCTACTTGATGCGCGCCGTCGGCGTCGCCGAGTACCGTACACAGATGCGCGTGCGCAGCGCGAAGTGGGGCACGGTACATCTGCCGGTGCAGGCGTTCCGCTCGTTGGTGCTGCCGTTCTCGGAGTTCTTGCAGAACCCCGCATAGAACAACCCCATGAACGATCTCCACCTCAAAGTCGGCCTCGTGCTCGAATCGCTCGGCTTGCCGCTGCGGACGGCGCTGTTCGAAGCCGCGAAGATGAGTGTGCAAGGGGTTCAGCTCGACGCGGTCGGTTTGCTCGCGCCGGAGAATTTGGGGGACACCGCCCGCCGCGATTTCCGCACGCAGTTGCGCTCGCTGAATTTGGAACTCACCGCGTTGCACTGCCCGCTGCGGAAGGGTCTGGATTCGTTCGAATTCCAAGAGCAGCGGCTCGATCACGTCACCAAAGCGATGCAACTCGCCTACGATCTCGGGGCGAAGAAGCTGATCCTGCCGATGCCGAAAATCCCGGCGGAGGTTGCCCCCACAGAAGAAACCGACGATGCCCCGAAGCCCCACCTCTTCTTCAGCGGCCCGCCGCCGAAGAGCGCCACTCTTCGCGAAACATTGACCGAACTGGGCCATCGCGGTGACCGCATGGGGACGTGGCTCGGCCTCGACGGCGGGCTCGACTCCGGTACGTCGTTGAAAGAGTACCTCGCCACTTTCCGCAGTGGCACGCTCGGCGCCAACTTCGACCCCGCGAACTACCTCATGAACGGCTTCGATGCGCTCGCCGGTCTGACGGCGTTGTCCGATTCCATCAAGCACGTCCATGCCCGCGATGCCCAGCGCACGAGCGCGAGCGCCGGCCCGGTGGAAGTGGGCGTCGGCGCTGGCGACCTCGATTGGCTCAGCGTCGTCGCCACGTTGGAATCGGTGGAGTACCGCGGCTTCTTGTGCGTCGAACGCACCGGGGGCGACAATCGCCTCGGCGATGTGAAAGCGTCGGTGGCCTTCCTGCGGCGGTTCGTCCCGCTGACGAGGACGTAAGGAACGACTTCCGAAGTCCGGCTTCGACTTCGGAAGTCTTCGGGACGGGATGCGCGATTCATAGACTCGAGGACTTCCGAAGTCGAAGCGGACTTCGGAAGTCGAGGCGTTCATGCCCGACTTCCGCCAACTCCCCGCCGTCGGCCGCGTGCTCGATCACCCGGCCGTCGTCGCCGTGCGCGGAATGCATTCCTCCGATGCAGTCACCGCCGCCGTGCGAGTAGAGTTGGAGCGGATGCGCGAAAACCTCAAAGCGGGCGACGGCGTCATTGAACTCGACACCATCGCTTCCGCCGTCATCCGCAAATTGCAAGCATCCGAATCACCGATTCTCCGCAGCGTCATCAACGCCACCGGCATCGTGCTGCACACGAACCTCGGTCGCTCGCCGATGGCGGAAGTCGCGGCGCTGGCCGCGTACGAGGCGGCGCGGGGCTATCTGAATCTCGAACTCGACCTCGGCACCGGGAAGCGCTCCAGCCGGCAGGATCCGATCCGCGACGGCGTGAAAGCGATCACCGGGGCCGAGGCCGCGACGGTCGTGAACAACTGCGCCGCCGCGACGGTCATCGTCCTGCGGGCGCTCGCGGCCGGGAAAGAAGTCATCGTCTCGCGCGGGCAGCTCATCGAGATCGGCGGCAGTTTCCGGATTCCGGAAATCATGGCCGCGAGCGGGGCGATCCTCCGCGAAGTCGGTACCACCAACATCACCCGCCCCGGCGATTACGAGAAGGCTATCGGGCCGAACACCGGACTGTTGATGCGGGTGCACACCAGCAACTTCCGCGTCCGCGGCTTCACCGAATCGGTCGGCATCGAAGCGTTGGCGGAACTCGGGAAAAAGCACGGCATCCCCGTGATCGACGACGCCGGCAGCGGGGCCGTCCTAGACCTCGCGGCGGAGGGATTGCCGGGTGAACCTCTGATTTATCAAGGGATCGCGGCCGGGGCCGATCTCGTATTGTTCAGCGGCGACAAGTTGCTCGGCGGGCCGCAAGCGGGGATCATCGCCGGGAAAGCGGAGCTGATTGCGCGGATCGAACGCGACCCGCTGATGCGAGCCTTCCGCTGCGACAAGATGACGCTCGCCGCGCTGGAAGCGACCCTGCGATTGCATCGGAATACGGACACCGCACGGGAGACCGTGCCGACGCTGGCGATGCTGACGATGCCGCTGGCGAAGCTGCGCGAGCGAACCGAAACTTTCGCGGAGCTGTTGAAAGCGCTCCCGGAAATACGGTCGGTGGAAGTGCGGGACGATACCGCCTACGTCGGCGGCGGTTCGCTGCCGGATGTCGCGCTGCCCACGGTCGTCATCGCAATGACAGCCGCATGTCACTCGGAGGAGGCGTTCGCCGCACGATTGCGCTCCGGAGCGCCGGCGGTGGTCGCGAGAATGCAAGCGGGGCGAGTGTTGCTCGATCTGCGCACGGTCTTCGACCGCCAACTCGACGATCTGTTCACGGCGATCTCGGTCGCCATCCGGGAGGAATCGCTTTGAATTTCAGCACGGCGTTGGGAAGGCTGCGGATCATCGGGCTGATCGAAGGGATCTCGGCGGTGCTGCTCTTCTGCGTGGCGATGCCGTGGAAGCGCCTCGACGAACCGACCGGCGCCCCGGTGCAGTACGCGGTCGGCATGGCGCACGGGATTTTGTGGATCCTCTACATGCTCGCCGTGGTGAATGCTTGGCGGGCGCGGCGCTGGCCGATTGCCCGCGCGTTCGTCGCGGCGCTGGTGTCGGTGCCGCCGTTCGGCACGCTCATCTTCGACCGCTGGTTGAAGCGCGAGCAAGAAGAGATGGTCCCGGCAGCGTAGCAGAGCGACTTGTGGCAAATGTCAGGACCGTATGACGGGGACATTCCTCCGGCCTGAAAGGCCGGTTCTGTCAGCCCAGGTCGGAGGTGGCGAAGCCAACGGAGGCCTGGGTATCGCAAGGAAAACGATCCCCGGCCTGAAAGGCCGGTTCACTGCCGGCAATGAATCGGCCTTTCAGGCCGGAGAACCACGGCAAGACATTTGTTGATGATTGCTCCACTACACCGGCACGGCACCTTCCGTTGACAACTCCACCTTCACCGGCACCCACGTTTTGCAACCCGCGTACTCGGGTTCCTCGGCGATCACCACCGGCTCCATCCGGAACACATTCACCCGGAACACGTACAACCCCGGCGTGCGGTAGTCGAAACGCTGGCGGACGGTCGCTTCGCTCCAAATGTGCTCGCCGTCGAGTTTCAGCACTTCGTCCAGCTCCCGGCAAAATTGCACCTCGGTCACTTCGACGAAGTGCGAGAGCCGGATGAATCCCGACGGCGGTCGATCCGATTCACCCAATTCTAAAAACGCATTCGCCTCCGGTTTGATGCCCGCTTGCTGCTGCTCGTGGAAGTGCGTCGGATACAGCCAAAACTTGGCGTGCTCCGGGCGAAAGACTCCCCCCTCTTCGTGGATGCCCCCTTTGCGGAGGATCAGTTTCTGCCGGCCGCAGGCGAGCGCCGCGCAGATCGCGGCCCATTCTTTGAAGGCGATGTTCAGCACGTCGATTCCTCCCGTTGCGGTCGGCCGAGGAGGTCGTGCACCGCCTCGCGCGGCGATTGCCCCTCGTACAACACGCGGTACACACCCTGCAAAATCGGGGCCTCCAAACCCGCCCGCGTGAGCCGCTCGTAAACGCTCTTCGCCGTGTAGATACCTTCCGCGACCTGAGGGCCGACCATGAGCGAACCGAGTGTCTCGCCCTTGGCCAAGCGCTCGCCGACGCGCCGATTGCGACCGTGCGGACTGAAGCAGGTCGTCATCAAATCGCCGATGCCCGCGAGGCCGTAGAAAGTGGCGGGGTCGGCCCCGTGCGTCACGCCGAAGCGCTGCATCTCGACGAGTCCGCGCGTCAGCAGCGCGGCTTTGGCGTTGTCGCCGAACTTCAACCCGTCGCAGATGCCCGCGGCGATGGCGAGCACATTCTTCAATGCCCCGGCGAGTTCGACGCCGACGAGGTCGCCGTTGGTGTAGACGCGGAGTCGGTCGCTGCCGAAGTTGTGCTGCACCCATGCGGCGAGCGCCGAATCTTCGCAGGCCGCGACGAGCGAAGTCGGCCCGCCGCGGGCGACTTCTTCCGCGTGGGTCGGCCCGCTGAGCACGACGACCCGCGCCATGCCGAGTTCCTTGCGGATGATCTCGCTCGGCCGACGGAATGTTTCGATCTCGATCCCTTTGGTCAAACTGACGACCGGGACACTCGGCGCGGCGACGCCGTGGAACAGCTTCAACGTGGAACGCAGGAAGGCGGTCGGCACCGCGGTGATCCAAGCGTCGGCTCCGCGAGTCGCATCTTCGACGGACGACGTGATGGCGATGGAATCCGGGATCGCGACGCCGGGGAGCTGCTGGGTGTTTTCGCGCAGTCGGTTGAGTCGGTCCGCGACGTCGCCGCGATAACTCCAGAGGCGCACTTGGTGATCCGGACGCTGGCCGAGGACGACGGCGAGGGCCGTGCCCCAGCCCCCGGAACCGAGAATGGCGAGTGTCGGCATGGCGGCCCTCAGACTTCACCCAGAACGCGGACGGCTCGCAAGTGGTAGATCTTACCGCCGCGCGGGGAAAAAGAACCCTCTTCTCGCGGTCTCAGTGGAGTTCTGTTTTCGCGGCGTCCGATGAAAGAGGTGCGTCATCCGGTCTCGCCGGAGGCCGACCAGGAGGGTTCCCCATGCGTCCGCACCAACTCAAAGTGTTCCGCGCCCACGGCGATAGCCCGAGCGACTATTTCGACTCCGAACCGCTCGATCCGAGCGTCCGCGTCCGTCTCGGCGATTTGTTGCCCTTGGTTGCCATGGCCCAGAAGTTGAACTTCATCTGGCTCAAAGATTTCCTCGACGACGAAGTTGCCATCAGCGAAGACCTCCATCAAGTTTTGCAGACGTTCCGCAGTTGTCGGCCGTCGGCGTCGTGATCGGTGCCGTCATGTTAGCCGCACGCGCAAGCGACGGTTGCGATCCGTAGACCACCGTTTCGGTAGCCGATGACGAACCCGGTTCGTCGCCGTCGCTAGCGCGTACGGCTAACGTGGGTTTCGCCACTCACTCGCCGTCATCCTCATCCCGTCGGCGACGGCGGGCGGCCCGCACGACGGGCGGGGGCGGTTCTTCGCCCCCTTCGCGCTTCCAAGCCACAAAGTTTTCCCACGTCTTGGTGCCGAGCGGGAAGGTCGGGAAATCCAAGCCGCCGATGCTGAGGTAGCCGCGCGCCGGTCGGTCGTCGCCCATGTCTTCTCGCTCCAATCGCACCTCGCGCCGCGAGACGATGATCGTCTCGTCGCCCTTGTCGACGAAGAACGCCGTGTCGCCGAGCAACTTGCCCGTGAGCGGGGGCCGGGTGTCGAAGAAAACGGCTTGCGCGTCGGACTTCGGGTCGGAGAATTTGATCTCGCGGAGCAGGTCGTTGAACCAGCGGATCTGGGCGCCGGTGGGGCGATCCGCGAACTCGCGCCGGAGTTGGAGGTAACCTTGGGCTTGGCGGAAACCTTGGATGAGCAACATGACGCCGAAAATGGCGAAGATCGCATGGCCCCCGGCGGCCTGCGGCATCAAATTCTGCCAGACGAGCACGTAGCGGACGATGTTCCACCCGCCGAAGCTCATGAGCACGATCGCCGCGAGCAACACGCCTTCCGCGGTCGGGAAGAACCGGTTGAGCAGACCGCTGCCGAATTCCAAGCAGGCGAGAGAAAGGTAGACGATGCCGAACCATTCGTATTGGAGGTTGCCGAGTCCGAAATTCCAGATGGCCAGCATGATCGCGCCCCAGAAGAGCGAGCCGGTGCTGCCCCGGCGGACGCGCTCGCAGACTTCGCGATAAGCGGCCACGCGGCGGAGGATGTGGCGGACTTCGTCGGGATCGATCTTCTCATCGTCGTGCATGACGCGCTTCCCTGTGGCTGTGCCTGTTACTCTAGTTTTCTCACCGGGATTCGCCAGCGATGGGTTAATAAGGCAGGGTATTGGGGGCTTGGAACACCTCGGCCGATTCGCCTTTCGCCACGACCACGATCCCCGACTCCGTGACCACGAACCCGCGGCGGCGGTCGAAGTCGTGGTCGAAGCCGAGCACGGTGTACGGCGGCAGCTTCACATCTTTGTCGATGATCGCCCGCTTGATTCGGCAGTAGCGTCCGACATCGACGCCCTCGAACAAGATCGAGTCCTCGACGACGGCATAGCTGTTCACGCGGACGCGCGGCGACAAAATACTCCGCCGCACTTGGCCACCCGAGATGATCGACCCGGCCGAGACAATGCTGTCGTGCGCCTCCCCGCGGCGGAGGTGCCCAGGCGGGCCCTCGCCCCGGTGGACGAACTTCGGCGGCGGATTCTGAAGGTGCAAAGTGCGAATCGGCCAAGTTTCGTCGTAGAGGTTCAACACGGGATCGACCGCGACCAGATCGAGGTTCGCTTGAAAGTAAGCGTCGAGTGTGCCGACGTCGCGCCAGTACGGGTGCGGCTTCCCGTTGCGGTCCCGGAAGCGGTACGATTGGACGTTGTAGCCGTCGCGCACCATCGCCGGGATGATGTCCTTGCCGAAGTCATGACAGCTGTTGGCATCCGCGGCGTCTTCGAACAGGCGGTCGAAGAGCATGCCGGTGTTGAAAACGTAGATCCCCATCGAACCGAGGGCGTGCGCCGTATCCCCCGGCATCGGCTCGGTGTTCTCCGGTTTCTCTTGGAATCCGAGGACGCGGCCCGAAGCATCGGTTTGGACGATCCCGAATTGATCGCATTCCCCCAGCGGCACGGGGATACAGCCGACCGTGAGGTCGGCGTCGCCCGTGGCATGGGCCGCGATCATCTCGGAGTAGTCCATCTTGTAGATGTGATCCCCCGCGAGGACGAGCAGATACTCGGGGTCTTCCTTTTCGATGCTGTAGATGTTCTGGTAGATCGCGTCGGCGGTGCCCTTGTACCAGTGCTCGTCGATGCGCTGCTGCGGCGGCAGGACTTCGATCCCTTCGCCGAGATCGTGCGTGAGGAAACTCCACCCTTGGCGGATATGGCGGTCGAGGCTGCGCGACTTGAACTGCGTGAGCACGAGCACGCGACGCAAGCCGCTGTTGAGGCAGTTGGAGAGGGTGAAGTCGATGATGCGGTAGAGGCCGCCGAAGGGCACGGCGGGTTTGGCGCGATCGCGCGTCAGCGGTTCGAGGCGCGTGCCTTTACCGCCCGCGAGTATCATCGTCAGCACGTTCCGCAGCATGGAGAGGCTTCCCCCGTGGTTTCAGCATCCTACACCGGAGGGCCACCTTCGAACAAGTTCCCGAGGACCTTTCGCGTGGCCGTGACCAAAGCGACGGGGTCGCCGGGCGGGGTCAGGATCAGGCCTTCGAGTCGCTCGGGTTCGGGCGTTCGAAATGCCAGGCTCGGTTTTCCGAGTCTCACAGCGGCCCGGAGAAATCCGACT